>CAZDYR010000179.1:0-5617 GCA_964509625.1 uncultured Smithella sp.
CGTTTCATCAGGCTGATTTAAGACGGCTTCCGCTTCCTGATAATTTTTTCGACAAGATCATGGCTGTTTCCGTTATTGAACATATTGGTCTGGAATCGCCGCAGGTCCTTGCGAAGAGCATTCCCAAAGTCAGCAACGACGGTGATCTTGAAGCTTTCAGGGAGCTGGCCAGAGTATTGAAGCCGGGGGGGGAATTGATCATGACCGTTCCATTTGGTGTAATAGACGGTCTTATCCTTGGGAACCAGGCACGCAACTACACGGTTGACACCATAAAATCTTTTGATCGTATTTTGACTCCGCGATGTATCGAATACTATGAGTATCAGAGTAAAAACTACCCTGACTTCAGTCGGCATGATCTGCTCCGGCGCAGTTGGAGTAATCGAATATTCAGAAAAATGATTGCCTCTTTGAAAGCCGTCGTCACGGCGCTGAATGGTAAAAAATGCATTGAACATGATCAACCCGGAGAAGTAACTTGGAAAAATCTTCTTACTTCACAGTCAAAGGCAATTCAGAAGAGTCATGTAGAAGGGGTTGTGTGTGGCGTATGGAACAAAATATAAATTTTATTTTCGGTAATGCGCAGCAATAGATCATCAGGGGGGAAATTATAAATCAGACATCATGGTAAAATTCTCTTCTGCACTGAATTGTTTGTGTTTTCCTTTTTATTCGCTTTTCAGTAAAAAGATTGGTTTTACATTAATGTTTCCCACATTCCGAGGTTGGTACGCCTATACAAGAGGAAAATTTTTCCCTGTAAAAAATAATGGTCTTGATGCACTGGAATACTTTCGGCATTTTGTACCCCAAAATAAAGGTATCGTTTTTGATGTCGGTGGCGAACTTGGTTTGGAAGCAACACAGTTTTCAAAAATGGTGGGTAAAAAAGGAAAAGTATACGTTTTTGAGTGTTTCCCCACCCATATAGAAAAGCTAAAAGGCATTGCCCACGAAAGAAAAAATGTTTTTGTCATCGAAAGCGCCTGCTGGAACTTCAAATCAGACTTGGTTTTTTATCAGGGCCATACTCCCGGAAGCAATACAGCCATTCCTGATTGCACCGGTCAAAGGGGACAAGACCTTGCAAATACTTGTGCGGATAAATTAGTAGTAGCAGCTGATACACTGGACAATCTTTGGTCTGAATTAACGGGTAAAACAATCGTAGATTTTTTAAAAATGGATATTGAGGGTGCCGAATTGGAGGCTCTTAGAGGAGCCAGTAAACTGCTCAGAAAAACAAATAAGGTCGTCATTGCTGCTTATCATCGGCGAGACGGTATACCAACCGCCGAAGAGGTTGAAAAGATATTGAGAGAAGCAGGATTTCAAGTGCAAACAGATGAGAATCTGCATGTATATGGCATACGTGTATAACCATTAATGTGGAATAACGCATGAAAATTCTCGCATTACTCCCCATGAAGGGCCATTCCGAACGCATTCCCAATAAAAATCTGCGCTTGTTCTGCGGTAAACCTCTTTATCATTGCGTTGCTGAAGTCATGGAAACATCACCTTATGTTGAAGCAATTATTATAGACACAGATAACGACATGATCGCTGAGGATGCCATCAGGAACTTTAAAAAAGCACGAATTATCAAAAGGCCGGGGCCCTTGTGTGGTGACATGGTCTCCATGAATGCTGTCATCGCCCACGATCTTTCCGTAACCAGCGGCGAACATTTTCTCCAGACCCACAGTACAAATCCGCTTTTAACTGAAAAGACCCTGAATCGGGCAATAAGCGATTATTTTGAAGGGCTCAAATATCATGATTCACTGTTTTCTGTGACACGCCTTCAGGCCAGGTTTTACTCGGATACAGGTCTGCCAATAAATCATAATCCAGGGGAATTATTGCGAACTCAGGATCTGACGCCGATTTATGAGGAAAACTCCAACCTTTATATTTTTTCAAAAAAATCTTTTACCGGAAATGGCAATCAACGCATCGGCCAAAAACCCAGAATGTTTCCCATGAATAAACTGGAAGCTATAGACATTGATGAGGAAGAAGATTTTTTGCTTGCGGAAGCACTTTTCAGAACGAGACGTTAAAATAGTAGAATTTACTTAAGGAGATAAAAGTGAATCTTAAACAAAAAATTACGGACCATCATTACGTTATCGGTTCATGGATCAACACGGCAAGTCCCATCACTGCCGAGTTGATGGCTTCGACAGGTTTCGACTTCCTTACAGTTGATATGGAACACTGCGCAATCGAATTGGGCGCTGTTCAATCCTTATTTCAGGCAATGAAGGCAGGCAACGCGTCATGCACACCGTTGGTTAGATTACAGGGACATTCTTATGCCGAAACCAAAAGGTTAATGGACGCAGGAGCGGGTGGCGTTATTGCGCCGCTGATCAATTTACCGGAACAGGCTGAAGAAATCATTCAGGCGGTAAAATACCCGCCGCGAGGATCGCGAGGTGTCGGGTTTTGCCGCGCGAACGGCTACGGCGCAAAGCTCAAAGAATTTGTCGAAACATCAAACAGGGAATCATTTGTCTGCGTTCAGATTGAACATGCGGATGCTTTATCCAGGATTGATGATATTTTGAGCGTCCCCGATATAGATGCCGTGATGATCGGTCCCTATGATTTGAGCGCCTCTCTGGGGGTCACAGCTCAATTTGACCATCCGGATATGATCAAATCAACGGCGTTGATACTTGATTCATGCCGCCGTCACGGAGTTGTCCCGGGAATACACGTAGTTGAACCTGATGTTGAAACAACATCCAGAAGATATCAAGAGGGTTATCGGTTTATCGCCTACAGTCTGGACATCAATATGCTCCTGCATCACTTTACAAAAGACTTGCGGATAATCAGAAACCTTTTAGAAAAATAAACACGAGGCCACCTTGAAAAATATCTTGATTACAACCTCCTCTTTTAATTATCTTAACGAAAATCGTATTCATGCAATTGCATTAGAAGGTTACAGGATTCAACTCAATCCCTTCAATAGAAAACTGACTGAAGAAGAGGTTATTGCTCTCATAGAAAAATATCAGCCTGCCGGCATAATTGCAGGTCTGGAACCTTTGACGCGATCCGTCATGCAAAAAGCGAATCAATTGAAGGTTATTTCCCGATGCGGCACCGGGTTGGATTCAGTAGACATGGAAGCTGCCCATGAATATGGAATTGTAGTTATGAACACGCCGGATGGACCGACTCGTCCGGTAGCAGAGTTATCTATCGGTCTGATGATCTGTCTGTTGCGTCGTATCCATGTAACCAATGATGGAATACGCAAAGGACAATGGCAACGGCCCATGGGGTCGCTGCTTTACCAGAAAACCGTTGGAATCCTGGGCTGCGGCCGAATCGGCACTTGTGTGGCTGGAATACTTTTGGGGTTTGAATGCCGTGTTATCGGTCATGATATCCATCAAGGGGGCAATCATACCCGTTATACAAGCGTGAGTATGGAAGACCTCTTGAATCAGTCGGACATATTGACGCTGCATCTTTCATATTCTCCGGCCACTCACCATATCATCGACCGGGAAAAGATTCGAATGATGAAAAAGGGATCTTTCCTGATTAATGCCGCTCGAGGAGCTCTTGTCGATGAAACTGCCTTATATGAAGCCCTTGAATCCGGACACCTGAGCGGCGCGGCGCTGGACACATTTGAGGAAGAACCGTATCGGGGTCCGCTGAGCATGCTGGATAATGTTTTGTTAACCGCACATATCGGGTCTTACGCGAAAGAAGCACGAATGCTGATGGAAAAGCAGGCATTAGAAAACCTTTGGAATGAACTTCAGAAAGGGAGGTGATCCGTTGAAAATTCTAGTCACTGGCGGCTCCGGCTTTCTCGGAAGTCATGTTGCGGACGCTTTGAGTGAAGCAGGACACGCGGTAACCGTACTTGACATTCATAATTCACCCTATCTGCGCCGGGACCAGAAAATGGTCAAGGGGGACATCATGGATCAGAAACTGATTGATCAAACAGTTTCCGAACATGATATTGTCTACCATTTTGCCGGAATTGCCGATGTTGATGAATGCTCTTATCAGCCGGTCGAAACCGTGAAATATAACATCCTGGGAACGACATATATTCTCGACGCGTGCCGTAAGGCCGGTATCAAAAGATTTATTTTCGCCAGCTCCGCTTACGTATACAGCGATGCCGGATACTTTTATCGCGTCAGCAAACAGACCTGCGAATCTCTCATTGAAAATTATTCAGCCCTGTTCGGTCTCAGATACACCTGCTTGCGTTATGGATCACTTTATGGAGATCGTGCCGACAAAAAAAACAGCATTTATCGAATGATCAGGCAAGCACTCAGGGAAGGGAAAATTACCTATGCCGGAACGGGCGACGAGATCAGGGAATTCGTTCACGTTCAAGATGCAGCCCAAAGCAGTGTGAGTGTTCTTTCACAGGAATTCGAGAATCAGCATATTATCATATCCGGAACACAGACCATGCGTTACATAGACATTCTCGAAATGATCGGGGAAATGCTTGGCAACAAGATCATCATAGAAATGACGCCTTCAATGCGGAAAGCCCATTATAAAATCACCCCCTATAACTTCAGCCCGAAATTGGGCAAAAAGTTGGTTACCAATCCTCACATCGATCTCGGACAGGGGTTGCTTCTGTGCATGTCGGATATTTATGAAAAGGTTCAATCTGACAAGCATGAAGAAATGGGATTAATGGTTGACGATTAAAAATGAGCCACTGGCTATATCTTTCCTATCCTATCAACACAAATACACCTGTCTATGGCGATGCCGATCCTTTTTCATCGATTGCCGTTCGGTCAATCAATAATGGCGATACCTGTAACACTCAAAAATGGACCATGACAAATCACTTGGGCACGCATATCGACTTTCCTCGCCACTTTGTTAACCTAGGAAAAACGTTCAATCACTATACGCCTGAGTTCTGGGTCTGTCGGGTAATATGCGTTGTTGACATATCCCCCGTTTTGCCAGAAGCCATGATCACTCCCGATCAGCTGCATCTTGAAGCCTTGCCGTATGATCTTGAATTGCTGCTCATCAAAACGGGATTTTCAAAATATCGTCAGATGTCTTCTTACGTGCAGAAAAATCCCGCGTTTTCTCCGCACATTGCATTTGAATTGAGACGTCAATGTCCTCAATTGCGCATCGTCGGTCTTGATTCCATATCCCTTTCTTCTTGGACAAACAGATCATTAGGTCGAGAGGCTCATCGGGCCTTTCTCGACGGAAGTAATCCGATCCTGATTCTTGAAGACCTTGACCTATCAAAGGTTGATCAGAAAACTGTTTTCTTGCAGGTGTTTATTGCACCTCTTGCCGTATCTGATGCAGACGCAGCGCCATGTTTAATCCTCGCGGAGGTTTCATAATGCGTCTGCAGGCCGTCTTTTTTGATTTTGACGGTGTGATCGTCGATTCAGCGCCCGTTAAAACAACCGCTTTTGCGACCCTGTTCCATAAATACGGACCGGATGTGGAGAAAAAAGTCATCGATTACCATCTGGCTCATCAAGGCGTTTCCCGATTTGAAAAATTTCGCTACACGTATGAACATATTCTGCATATCCCGATCAATCAGGACATACTC
>CAZDYR010000180.1:0-5576 GCA_964509625.1 uncultured Smithella sp.
GTGCGTTAATGAGGTATAGACTCTGATCATCGATATGCTGAAACAGGGCGGTCAGGATTCCTTCTGTTTTCATCTGGCCCCACCTTGCTTTGACTTTCTGTTCAAACGCCGGGTCTTCAAACATCCGTTCAAACCAGGGCGCGCTGCGTATCTGCCAACCCTCCGGGCTGGTTGCCCCGCTGGCGTTTCCGAGAGCCAGATCAAAGTCCCAAACCGGGCCAAAGGTCAGTTTCCCATCGCGCTTTTTGTACATATAGGCGCTGAGCCGTAAATTACCATCGATATTTTTTAACAGCTCGTTGATCAGGTAGTAGTGGATGGCGGAATCAACATCAATATAAGCCGCGTAGCCGGTCGTTTCGTCTTTAAATTGTTCGCCGAAAATGGCTTCATCCGTCCGGCTGATGTAATTGACGATATATTGTCTTTGAAGCTCCCGTCCCGGTTCCAGCAGTGTTTCCGGATTTTTAACACAAAATACCATGTCCGTTCTTTCAGAGTCAAAACAGAAATCCTCCCCGCGACGTTCATCAACCTCAATCAGATATCCGCCTGTAATCGTATCCGCCGAGATATCTGTTTCCTTTAATTCCGGAATATTCACCCGGTCTTTCGCTATACGGATGTGCTCAGTAAGTTGATAGACGCCGCGGTAATTGCCATTCAGATACAGCTCCACAAACACGGAACGTGTCGTGTACTCCATTCCCAAAAGCCGGCTCAACTCAAACGCCGTTTCATTGCGCAGCAGAGTTATGTCGGCGCAGTTCGCCAGTAAAACCCAATGCCTGCCGCCGGGCATGCCCATCAGGGCCGCCTTGTCCGTTAATTTTATGTGATAGGGTTTTTTTGGCATTTTCCATGTTGAATTGCCCC
Source organism: uncultured Smithella sp. (assembly GCA_964509625.1). Lineage (GTDB taxonomy): Bacteria > Desulfobacterota > Syntrophia > Syntrophales > Smithellaceae > UBA8904. Next base: position 877 of record CAZDYR010000180.1, read on the forward strand.
TTCCTCTGATCTCCAGACCGCCCTCCTGCAAAATGACGCCGTTTGAATCGGCCATCTTGTATTCGCCGTCCACATAATCTTCCTTGGACGTGATGTCCTGCGCATTGGCGGTATTGATGGTCAGGGTGGGTAAATACGTTGTCGTCGGCGCCCAGTCGGGATTCTCAACCGCTCCCCCGATTCCCCCGACGCCACCGCCTCCGCCGCCTCCGCCGCAGCCAATCAAGATGAGCATTACAGCTGTAACTGCCAGCCCTACAACAGGTGTGTGTGAACAACGGGAGCCTTTGCAACGTCCCTGGATTTGTCTTGTGAATAGATGAAAGATTTTATTCCGCATATCAACGTCCGGATGCATGAGAAGGTTTTAAAGCGGATGAAGCCGGGAACTCAACTCACATTTAACGGGACATCTCCTTTCCGCTGAAATGATTATGTCATAAACTAACAGGCGTTCGGATCTCCTGCAGCGTATCACCTTCATACAAAACTTTTTCCAGAAAAAGCCCTGAAGGAGGGGCCGTGTAGTGCGCCGGCACTTCCGAGTATGCCTCCAGCATGGCTCTCACTTCGGCAACCGTAAACCGGCCGCGGCCTGCTTCGGCGGTCACACCGACGATGCGCCTGACCATTTTCCATAAAAAATGTGAACCGGTGACCCGTATAGCGAGCATGTTTTTAAAATCCCTGAGTTCGACGCCTTCAATAGCCACCTTTGTGGAAGTGTCCTTGTCCATTCTCTTGTCGGAAAAAGAAACGAAATCATGAAAACCGTCAAATATCGCAAGCGCCTGCCGCATTTTGAGGACATTCAGTTCATCTTTGATCCACCAGACGTACTTTTTGGCGAAGGCTGTGCGCCTTCTGGCAATCAGATACAGATAACTGCGGCTCACCGCCGAATGGCGGGCGTGAAATCGGGGGTGAGCATGCTCAATGGATAAAATATTGATGCCGGCCGGAAGGAGGTCGTTGAGGCCGACGCGCAGGGTTTCGCAATTCATTTTCCATTCGCATTCCAGGTGGGCAACCTGAGCCAGCGCGTGCACGCCGGCATCGGTGCGCCCCGCTCCCTGTATTTCCAAAGGCGTGCTCAGAAACTTAAGAGCGGCTGCAATCAAGGTTCCCTGGATGCTTTTCGCGTTTTTCTGAGCCTGCCAACCGCTGTAGTTGGTGCCGTCATATTCCAGAACCATTTTATATTTGTTCATTTGGACGTCACCTCCCCGCTCGCGGGCTTCAGGATATTCATAGCGGCAATATGATCCAGCAAAGAGCCGGCCGCCGAATCAATATCGATTAGCTCCTGTCCCGGCTGCAGCGTCGTAATCACGGCCTTCCCGATGATTTTCCGTCCTTCGCGTCCCCGTAAATCCTTCGTCCTGATGCCCCAGATGTTATGGAAAATGAGCGCCCGGCCGTCTTTCCGGCCGATATACAGCATCACATGACCTTTACGCCACAGCAGGCTTAGATAAGGGACGCCTTTTTCCAGAATGACTTTTTCTTTTTCTTCAGGATTAAGACCCTGAAGATCAATGTACGTGCCGGTTTCCTTCACCTGATCTTCCGAGTGGCGCGGCAGCCAGATGCCGAAGACAGAGAAAAAATCGCGGGTCATGGAGGAGCAGTCCCGGTTGCCGTAGAGTCCGCCCCATCCATAAGGTTCTCCGATCATTTCATTGGCGATTCTGGCCGCGTTCACCATATTGAAACGCAGCGGCTTTGCAGCGGCAGCTTCGCCAGAAACAAAACCGCGTCGAATCACCGCCTGCCCGCTTGGATCTGCCACGGCAACGGATACCTGTATTTTGTCCGCCGCAACCGACATCAGGGGGAAAATATGCCCCACCGATGCTCTCACGAGAAACCGGCCGTTGTCGTCCAGAACAGACGTGTGATCGCGGATAATGACCGCATAGCGTCCGGATTCCCAGGTCTTGACAAATTCATTGTCCACAAAAGCAAAGTCTTCAACCGGAATCCAGCCATAGGTAAACGATGTTTCCACAAGCGCCCAGGATTTATCCGCACTCAGATGACAGACAAAAACCGGCGTGTTGGCGGGCGCGGACGAACGCTGTAAATTATCAAATGGCCACCCCAGGCTGTCACCGTCCCTCGTATGAAAATGGGGTGCGTTGGTGGGTAATTCCCTTAAATTCGTATTCCGGGTGGTGATCCCGCGGGACAAAACATTCGGATAGTTATTCAGTAGCGCGTTGCCTTGAAGCTTTTTCAGCCATGATGACGGATGCTTTTTTTTATTCTCCCCGTAGCCGGGCTTGAACGTGTATTTGACAAAATCCTGCCGGACCCGTTCCGGGAGCGCGTGGAAAGGATTCTTTTCATGCCAGACGGAAAAAAAGATCGTGTTATAATCTTCGTCCATCCGGGCCTGACTTGCCTGCGCCAGAGGTTCTTCACTTGCTGTGATACCGGTAAAATAGGAGGCGTGATCCTGAGGTAATTCCCGGACATCCCGAATCGTGTCCGGCGCGGCAAGACAGCCGGATAACAAAAGAAATAAAACGATGATCAAACGACCCATTCTTGTCATGGAGTTATCCTTCATAAATTCCAGACCTGTATAATCTTTTTTTATCCATCAGGCAAGACAAACGGCTGACGATTTTTGGCATGATTTTCTTTTGCATTCCTGGTAATTTCGTGTAAATTACAACCATGATTTCCCGGTTGACTTAAAATATGCCTGTGGAGAAAACCGGGTAATAATCTCAAAGGAGATCGCCATGCAGGATTTTGTTCCCAAAAAAATTTTTTTTACCAAAGGGGTGGGCACGCACAAGGATGAATTGCATTCGTTTGAACGGGCCCTGCGCAATGCCGGAATAGAAAAGTGCAACTTAGTGCAGGTATCCAGCATTTTCCCTCCCCGTTGTAAAATGATTCCCAAGTCTCAGGGGCTCAAATCGCTGACACCGGGCGCCATCACCTACTGTGTGATGAGCCGCTGCTGCTCGAACGAACCCAAACGTCTCCTGGCCGCTTCCGTCGGCTGCGCGATTCCCGCGGATAAATCATCCTACGGCTACATCAGCGAACATCACGCCTTCGGCCTGACGGAAAAACAAACCGGCGATCACGCGGAAGATCTGGCCGCGGCCATGCTGGCGTCCACACTCGGCATCGATTTCAATGTCGATGAAAGCTGGGATGAGAAAAAGGAAATTTTCAAAATCAGCGGTAAAATCGTCCGGACGCTCAATGTCACCCAATCAAAAATATGCATGGATAACAATTACACCACCGTGGTTGCCGCCGCCGTTTTTGTTTTCTGACAAACGGCGGAAAGGCAGCTGTCGGGATAAGGAGGCAGGCAATGGCGGAACAAACAAAAATCATGGATCAGGCGGTACAGGCAATGTCGGACAAAGAAGGGAAGTATCTCACGTTCAGTCTCGCGGGAGAAGAATACGGAATCGGCATCCTGAAAGTGAAGGAAATCATCGGGATCATGCCGATCACCGTTGTACCCCAGACGCCTAAATACATTAAAGGCGTTATCAATCTGCGGGGCAAAGTGATTCCCGTCATTGATCTGCGCCTGAAATTTTCACTTTCCGCCGCAGACTTCACGGAAAGAACCTGCATTATTGTTGTTGAAATCGCCTCGACGGGACGAATGCTCATGATGGGCATTGTGGTTGATTCCGTATCGGAAGTTCTCAATATCAAAGGCGCCGATATTGAAGCAACACCTTCTTTCGGCACGAAACTCAACACCGAATACATTCTGGGAATGGCCAAGACGGGCGGGGGCATTAAAATTCTTCTGGATATTGATAAAATCCTGTCTATTGAGGAACTGCAGGCCGCCGGCGGTGTTGTTTCATAGGAGCTTTACGGAATAAAGTACCGGCATTCCCTGGAAAGATATGATTCCCTTATGAAAAAAGCAATTCCTGAGCTGACGCAACAGGACGTGGGCGGAGCCGAACTGCCCTATCTCTACTACCCCGGAAGTGAAAAGAAAATGCTTTTCTGCCACGCCACCGGATTTCTGCCGTGGTTGTGGCATCCCGTCATTGAAGCCGTCGATGCCGATGATTCCGTCTGGGCTCCCTACATCTGCAATTATCGCTCCTGCAACCCGCATGAAGGGGGGCTGAGCTGGAACGTGATCGCGGAAGATCTCTCCACTTTTTGTCGCGCGCAGAAAATTGAAAACCACCTGCTCGTCGGCCATTCGATGGGGGCAACCGTTTCGATCATTGCAGCCGCCGCTTTCGGTTTAAGACCGCGAGGCATGATTCTGATCGAACCGATCTTTCTGCCGGACGAATTTTACAAAATGACACCCCGCGTCGATGATCACCCGCTGGCATCCAAGTCGATTAAACGGCTCAACTACTGGCAAAGTGAAGACGAGGCCGTGTCCTACCTGAAATCACGTTCGTTTTTTTCGGACTGGGACGAAGAAGTCTTAAGCTTATATAAAAAATTCGGCATGGCAAAGCTCCCGGCGGGTGACATGCAGCTGACCTGCACGCCCGAAAGCGAAGCCGCCATGTTCATGGGCGGCATGAGCCGGGACCCCTGGCCGCTTTTGAAAAAGATTGAATGTCCTGTGCTGGTGATTGAAGGCCGGAAAAGCCCCAACATCGGTCTGGTCGATATTCAGCGGGCGGTGTCGCTGCTGCCCAGGGGGCAATACGGATCAGTGGCCGATGCCGGAC
>CAZDYR010000181.1:0-5551 GCA_964509625.1 uncultured Smithella sp.
GGTTGATGTATTCAACCGTCTCTATGCCCAGCACACGTTCCTGAAAGGGTGCATACCGGTTGTAGTAATCCGCAATGCACTTTTCTCCGGTCTTGCGGTAATTATCCGCGTTGTATTCCGTCCGGACGATTTTGATGTCGTCCGTCCAGTTTTTCATCCATGTGTCATTGTAGTAGGCAAGCACATCTTCCAGGGAATTGTGTTTTTGAAGTTTCAAGTCCCTGTAGAGCTTTTCCAACGCTTCATGCACACAGCTTCCCATGAACGCCTCGACGGTTTTGGCCACTTCGACTTTGATCCTGTCGATATACTGGTACTTGTATTTAAGCGGGCACTGTTCAAAGGTGCTCAACCTGGAATTGGAAAATACGGGCATAATTGCTTTTCTCTTTCATTTCTCATTTGAATTTCTATAAATATTTAAAGGCGAATCCAGTCCGCACGTTAATTACCCTCATAACATTTTTCCAACGCTTTGATTCTGGCCTTCATCTCTTTGACCAGCCAGTCCGGCTTGAGAACCTTTGCTTCCGCACCCATTGATAGCAGCCAGCCGATCATCTCCGGTTGTGAAGATGCCGTGAATTTTAAAATAATTTTGTTTTTGCCTTTGGGTATGATTTCCTGGTCCGGACTCCAGCAGCGCTCCGCCACGTATGAGGCCGCCCACCCGGTAAAAACCGCTTCCACTTCAAATGCCTCTTCCTTGATGACCCCGAATTGCTGGTTGAAGGCTTTCTCAAAATCAAAATTCTCCGGCTGGAAGGCAATATCTGTCATGACCACGGCCTTCATGCGATGCACAGCCAGCAGAGGATCATACTTAGGTGTCCGGTAGGGTTTGCCCGGCTCCTTGGCCTTTTGCGCATGCAGATAGATCGCGTCATGATAAGAAAACAGTTTCAGCGGTTTGATATGGAATGTTTTCGGCCTGGGCGCCTCGATGGCCTGATAGGTCAGTTTGCAGACCTTCTGTTGTTCCATGGCATTAATTAAGGTGTGGATGATCTGGTTCTGCGGTGTATAGTCGATGGTGCCGGGACGAAACGCGGTAAAGTGGCATTCCCCTGTGTGTTGATCACCAGCCAGAGCCACCTTGCTCTTCATGATGGCCTGTGTTGCTTCTTCATAGAGCTTTTTCCCGACAAGGTGCTGTGTAAAGGCCTTGCATAGTTGCAGCGATTGAAGCTCAGCTTCGGTCAATGGAATATTTTTGATTGAAGCGGGTGATTTCTTGATCCGAAAACAGCTCCTGTTTCCCTGTTTGGTCTCTTCAATATCAATACCGTAGGCTTTACGGATATTGTCAATCAATCTCAGGACAGTCTGTTTGGAACAGTTCAAGGTCTTGGCCAGTTCCGTCAGTGAATGACGCTCACCGGAAAACAACAGGCGGACAAACAGGCGAATCAGCTTTTCCCCGTAACTTTTGTAAAGATCACGTTTTGCAGGCATGGCATCTCCCCCATTCTGTGATGCTGCAAATAAGTATTGGTAAACATTAGCGCATCGTGTCACCGATGTAAATGAATAAATTACAAATCATGCCGTAATATGGAACGATTCTGTGAGATATTGTTTCCCAGTCTTGCGACCTGCCTGCATTTGCAGACAGCAATCTGAATATCTAGCAGGCGAATATAATGAATACTACGGAATTGAAAATTACAGAGGACAAGGCAAATACACTTTTAAAAAGAATCAAAGAGACATACCCAAATCTCGTCGGTTATCTGGTTTATTCATCGCCTCTCGGCCAGTGTAATCTAACAACCAATATGCTTGAAATATTAAAAGTGTTTCCAGCCATGATTGTCGACTCACGGCAAAAAGAGAAAGCTCTTGGCGTGGTGCAAAACATTGTGTCGCTGGAAAAGTAAAAGAAAAATGACAGTGGCGCTTCTAAAGGCAATCTGGAAGAAAAGATCAAACAGCTTAAAAGCGAATTGTCACCGCTGATCGATCCGCTTGAGTTGCGGGAAGACACCGTCCCAATTGGGGTCGCATCTTTATTCTTGACATTTCAGATCTCGCGCACGGTGTGGCCAAAGTTTGAAATATAATTTTCTAATCCCGCCCTACATTTATAAATTTTCCGCCATCTTACAACTTTAAAAACACATTGCAACATTTAAATACTTAGGCTCAAGGCGCAAGGATAAAGGCTAAAGGTGGGCAAGGTCTGCCTTTGCTCAAATGACATACCTCCTTCATTGTGTGTTTTTGATTTTCACCCGCAGACTTTCAAACCGTTCAAATATATCCTTACGCAAATCACGAATGTATGGGTCAGGACCGTTCTCCTGCTCAACAAGCAAGGGTCCTTCTGAATCTATCGATTTAAAATATTTATTAAGATTCTGAACAACTTGTTTGCCCTGCACTCTTTCCTTAATGAGCAAACGGATATCATCAATCAATTTTTGCCGGTCAGGACAGAATCTTAGCAGGTAATAAACATAGTATAAATCCTTCTTGAATTTGATTTTATTGCCCCTTTGCACAAAAGTAAGTAATTTGTGAAATACAAACATTGATGGTACAGGTATTTGTATCGTATGTTTATGGAGCGTTGCCGTTGTGGGTGATTCAAGAAGTAAATGAAAGTTTTCTATTTCGTTAATCTTAATCGCACTACCGATCAATTGTTCAATTACTTTTTTCGGGACTTTGGGATCAGTAATAAACTCAACTTCAGCCTTTAAAGAAGCTGATGGAATTTCAGCGACAGGAACAAAGGGATACATTCTATCCATAGAAATGTGGCGTTCTCCATAATTGAGTAATCTCACACGAGCGGTAACTGTATCTTTCCCTGAAAATGGTTTATTGCTGACACCAAAATCAATATCCGAAGTGCTGACAGCCAGGTTTGGTGTGTTTTCCCACAGGAATTTGGCATAAACGTAAGGCACCCATCCGCCAACTAATACAAGATACGGTAGAAAATCAGCAAGATCATCAATAACTTTAATCAGGAGTTCTTCCGCCGGAAATGTTTTAGACAAAACTCTTCCCTTCTTCTTTCAAGATTTTCAACAGGTACTGCGCATGATCTCTGCCGCGTTGTGGAAAATGATACAAATCTAAATAAAGCTGCAAGTTTGAAACAATATTGTAACCCTTAATAGTTTGGTTGTTTAAAAAGATACCATTCTTATAATAAGGCTTTATGAGACAAAAATTGCCTCCGTTTTTTAATTCTTTTAAATCAAGCGTCTGCCTTAGATCTAAAGAGACTTCATCAAATGTGCTGCTTTTTAGATAACAATAGATTGTCTGAGTGTTGACGTAATTGGTTATAAGGTTCGCACCGGTATGCACCGTTAGTGCGTACCCACATGAATTATTTTTTGTATCGAAATGTTTCTTCAGACGAGGCAACACATCGCCAACCGCCGAATAGTAAAGGTACACCTTGTTCATTTCAAAACTGTAGTACTTCAGCCATTCGTCTAATAGCTGTTTTCTATTCTGTATGATGTTATGGGCCAATCGGCCGGAACGGGTTCCTCCAACAAAGCCCCTTTCACGCAATTTTGACAATACGGCGGCAGCCCTGGCCCGTCCAACGCCAAATTCACTTTCATAATCCCTTGCGACCCATTTTTTCTCGGGTTGTGACAGCATGGCGCGTATAACAATGCTGGCTTTGTCGCTGAAAATGTTTGTCATTATATTTTCCTCAGAAATAATGTCTTCTTTTACATAATGTCCATTATTATGTAGACATTTATTATTAGTGGACATTTTAGCACATGGTATTCCAGAGTCAATGATTATTATTTTATTGCGTAGCAAATAGTTGATAGCGCATGGCTAATGGTGGATAGGCAAAAGGTGCAAGGATTGCTTCGCAAAGGCTCGGGGCTATGGTCGATAGGTAATGGGTAATGGGTGAAAAGCGTGAGGCGTGAGGGGTTAGGAGTAAGGCTAAAGGATAAAGGCAAAAGTGAATGGTGAATGGTGGATAGTTCATGGTTCATAACTCATAGCTTTTATCCTGGACTGGCCAGATCAGATCGTAGTGGACATTCCGGCCACTGCCGGGGAGACGTTTCAAAATATTCTTATCCAGAAGATCGGTAATTTCACGAAACGCCGTCGCACGGCTGACACCGGCAATATGGACATACTTTCGTGTGGTCAGGCCACCTTCGAAGTTTCCGGGTCCGGCTTCCAGTATGCGGTTGATTACTTTTTTCTGCCGGTCAGTGATCAATGTCTGGGCATGTTTATTCCAAAAATCGTGGCGCAGGAGAACTTCAGAAATCATCGCGCGGGACTGTTCGATGGATGAATGGATACATTGGATGAACCACAAATACCATGATGTTACATCAACACGGCATTGCTGCACGTTTTCCAGAATCTGATAATAAGCCTCACGGCGGCGCACAATCTCGGATGAAACACTGTAATATCTAACCTTGATCTTTTCATCCTGTGCCAGCGCCATATCCGTCATCGCGCGGGCCAATCGCCCGTTGCCGTCTTCATAGGGGTGGATCGTCAGAAAATGCAGATGAGCCTGGGCTGCCCGCAATATGCCATCCATGCGATCCGCTGACGCCTGCCACCATTTCAGAAAAAAACGCATCTCTTCATCAAGAAGTTCACGGGGCATTGCTTCAAAATGAATTTTTTCCTTACCGATCGGTCCGGATACAATTTGCATCGGTTCATTCCCGCGCAGTTTGCCAACCCGAAGCTTTCTCAAGCCCGAGTAACCCGTGGGGAACAAAGACGCCTGCCAGCCGTTTAGTCTGGCCTGGGTCAGCGGCTTGTCATAAAAACGGACGGCGTCCAGCAGGACATCGACAAGACCATTGGCATATCTGTCCATCGTGCCAACACCTTTGGACAAGCCCAGCTTGACGGCTACGGAAGACCGCACTGAAGCACGGTCGAGCTGCTGCCCTTCAATTTCCGCCGTCCGTACGGTTTCTTCCACAAGGATGGAAGCCTGCGCGTCAACACCCAAACCGATATCAAGCCCGGCCACACGACCCAGCAGTTTCCCCTGCATGACTCTCAGATCGCTTAAGGGTTTCAGCAAAGCGGTGGTGTCATACTTGAAATGATGCCAGTTTTTGAGCTGCCAGATATATTTCATAAGCTTTTCTTTCCTGAAGCGATTATCCCGTTTAATTGTATCATCATGTGAAGCGATTATAAGGCAGCTTTATCTCACTGGCAAGCGTTATTTGGTGCGGAGCGAAGGTTCAAGGATTGCTTCGCAAAGGCACGTAGTAGATTGTGGATAGCAAATGGTGGATGGAAAAGGTGCAAGGACAAAGGACAAAGGACAAAGGCTGAAGGCTAAAGGATAAAGACTGAAGGCTGAAGGCTGAAGGCGGATTAGCTCATAGCTCATAGCTCATAGCTCGTAGTGGATGGTGGATAGTAGATAGTTGATAATGGAAAGAAAAGGGGCAAGGATTGCTTCGCAAAGGCACGGGGCCATGGGCTATAGGAGATAGGCAATTGGTAATGGGTAATTGGTAATGGGTGAAAAGCGAAAAGCGTGAGGCGTGAGAAGAAAAACATC
>CAZDYR010000182.1:0-5542 GCA_964509625.1 uncultured Smithella sp.
GGAAAAATAACAAGACTCCCGTTCCTTTACCCACCTGGCTTTCGATTTCCATTTTGCCGCCGTGAGCCAGCATCAGATGCTTGACAATCGAAAGCCCAAGGCCTGTGCCGCCTAATTCGCGGGAGCGGGTTTTGTCTACGCGGTAAAAACGTTCGCCCAGGCGTTGTATTTCTTCACGGGGGATGCCTCCTCCGGTATCGGTAACCGTCACAACAAGGTTTCCCGCCTGCTTTGAAGCGTTCATGGTCACACGGCCGCCTTCCGGAGTAAACTTCACAGCGTTATCCAGCACATTCACAAATACCTGACTGAGCCGGTCGCGATCGGCTTTGATCGCGGGCAGATCACCCGGTATATGGTTCTCAATGGTGATGGTTTTGACCGCCGCCCTGGCTTCCATAAGAGAAATAACGTTGTCCGCTACTTCAGAGAGCGGCACATCTTCAAAATGAAGTACCACCTCTCCCAGCTCTATTTTCGAAATCGTCATCAAATCCTCAACCAGACGATTGAGGCGCTGGGCCTGTTTGAGAATAATATCGATGAAGCGTTTTGCGTCTTGCGGACGATCCAGCGCGCCTTCCTGAAGCGTTTCCAGATAACCGATAATGGCGGTGAGCGGTGTGCGGATTTCATGCGTGACATTGGCCACAAAATCCGTCCGGATGCGCTCCAGCTTTTTCAGCCTGGTTACATCATGAAAGACAACCATGGTTTTTTCTTCGCCCGGCAGTCCCTGAACTTCAGAAAGACTCACGCTCATAATGACAGTTTCAGCGCTTCCCAACGCAATCTCGCGTGACAAACTCAAATGATTATTCTTGAAAGTTTGAAACGCTTTCTGCAGTTCCGCGTTACGAAAAGCTTCTAAAAGCGTTTTCCCTAAAAATTCTTCATAAGGACCGGAAAGGATGTCGGCCAGCGAAGGGCTTAAAAACTCTATTCGTTCCTCTTTATTCAGAATCACAACACCCTCATTAATACTGGTGAGGGCGGTCATCAGTTTACTTTTTTCTTCATTGGCCAAATGGATCTTGTCTTGCAACTCCTCGACCAGATAGTTGATATTGTCCGCCAGCGTCCTGGTTTCATCGGATGTGTGCATTCTGAGCGCCCCCACGGGCAAGCCCTGCCGGAGTCTCTGCGTGAAATCCTCCATCACGCGGATCGGCGTGGACAGACGTTGGGCAAAAAACAGAGCCACTGCCAGAGACACAAGCGCACCGATAACCATGGCCAGAAAAATAGATTGGTAAACCTGTTCGACCGCCTGCCGGACATCATGGAGTGGACGGGCCAGACGAACATACCCGCTGATTTTCTCCCCGTCCTTAATCAGAACGGCCACGTAAAGCATATCGACACCCAACGTACTGCTGTAGCGGATGGCTCTGCCTTTCCCCCGCAGCCTGGCGCCCTGGATCTCCGGACGGTAAAGGTGATTCTCCAGCCCCGCGGTCTCTCTTTCCGAATCGGCAAAAACAACACCCTTTGCGTCCACAAGCGTCACTCTGGACTTTGAGATCCTGCTGATGGTCTGAAGGTGTCCGGATATGGCCTGCGGCGTGCTCAGGTCAACCAACTGGGCGTAATGCATCAATTCCTGTTCGATCCGAGCCGTAATTATCTTATCCACCTTATCCTTGACCAGCAGATGCAGGACAAAAAAAGACAGGCTGATAATCACCAGATAGGAAAATAAAATTTTCAGAAACAGATTGCGCTTCACACGATCTCCTTACTCCAGCATCTCACAGGTTTGGTGGCGCACACATTCGCCGGTTACCATATACGTCACCATATCGGCGATGCCTTTGGCGTGATCAGCGATCCGCTCCATGTTTTTGGAAACCTGCATGACCAGCAAAGCCCGGTGAATATTTTTGGAATCCTCCATCATGAAGGTCAGGAGTTCCCGGAATATCTGTTCGTTGAGGTCGTCGATCACCTGTTCCATCCGCCGGACTTGTTCCGCCTGCGCCAGATCACCTTTGACAAAACTGTCCAGGGAATTCCTGATCATGCCGCCGACCAGATCCGTCATGCGGGGCAAGTCGATATAAGGCTTGAGCTGCGGTTCTTCGTTGAGCAGCATAGCCTTTTCGGCAATGTTCACCGCCATATCACCGATGCGTTCCAGGTGGCCGGTAATTTTGATGGCCGTCGTGATAAAACGCAGATCAATCGCCGTGGGCTGGCGAAGCGCCAGAATTTTGATGCAGCGCTCTTCCAGATCGGTGTCCAGACGGTCAATTTCATCGTCGTCCCGGACGACCCTGCGGGCAAGTTCCGTATCACGTTCGGATAATGACTTCATCGCGCTGCGGATGGCCGCCTCAGTCAACGCCCCGAGAAAAATCAAGCCATCCTTGATCGCCTGCAATTCTTTTTCGTAGTGCAAACTGGTGTGTCTTTTTTCTTCCATTTTTATCCTCCAGTAAATGCTTAACCGAACCTGCCCGTAATATAATCCTCTGTCTGTTTGACATCGGGCTTGGTGAATATTTTCTCTGTTTTGTTGTATTCAATCAAATTCCCCAGATAAAAGAAAGCCGTTTCGTCCGATACCCGCGCGGCCTGCTGCATATTGTGCGTAACAATGATGATGGTATAGTTTTCCTTCAGCTCCTCGATTAATTCTTCTATCTTGGCGGTTGATATGGGGTCCAGAGCCGACGTCGGCTCATCCATCAGGAGAATATCCGGCTTCATCGCCAGCGCCCGCGCTATGCACAGCCTCTGCTGCTGGCCACCGGAAAGATTCATGGCGGATTTGTTCAGAATATCCTTCACTTCATCCCACAAAACCGCCTGTTTCAGACTCTGTTCCACCAAAGCATCCATATCGGCGCCGGCAACGCCGTTGAGTCTGGGACCATAGGAGATATTATTATAGATGGTCTTCGGGAAAGGATTGGGTTTTTGGAAGACCATACCGATCTTGCGGCGGACTTCCACCGGATCAACATCGGGCGCATAAATATTTTTATCTTCAAACAATATTTCGCCTTCCACCCTTGTGCCGTCAATCAAATCGTTCATCCGGTTCAATAGGCGAAGCAGCGTTGATTTTCCGCACCCCGACGGTCCGATGAGCGCCGTAACCTTGTTTTTTCGGAACTTCATCGAGATGTCCGTCAGGGCCCGCACCGCGCCATAATAGAAATTCACTCCACTGATGGAAATAATAACGTTGGATTCCATTGCTACCACCTTTTATTTCTTCTCATGTAGCCGCGAATGACAATCGCGATCAAATCAATACCCAGAACCACCGCCACCAGAACCAGCACGGTTCCAAATTGAATGGGGCGCGTGGCTTCAATATTTGTCCCGGCCGTGGCCAAAACATAAATATGATACGGCAGAGCCATGACTTCATCAAAAACCGACCCGGGCAGTCTTGCTGTAAAATAAGCCGCCGCCGTGAACATGATCGGAGCGGTCTCTCCAGCGGCGCGTCCGATGCCCAGAATGGAACCGGTCAGGATGCCCGGCAGAGCGTTGGGCAGAACAATCCGATAAGTGGTTTGCCACTTGGAGACACCCAAAGACAGAGACGCTTCGCGAAAGGTCTGCGGCACCGACTTCAGCGCTTCTTCTGAAGCGCCGATAATCGTCGGCAAGATCAGAAATCCCAATGTCAGGGAACCGGACAGAATGCTGGACCCGAATTTTAAAAAAATGACAAAAAAACCTAACCCGAACAATCCAAAGACGACGGAAGGAACACCCGCCAGACAGTTGATGCCGACCTTGATCAGACGGATAATCCGTCCCTGCTTCGCGTATTCCGTGAGATAAATTGCCGAGGCAATGCCCAGTGGCAGGCCGATGGCTATCGCGCCGACGGTCAGATAAATCGTCCCCAGAATGGCCGGCATGATACCGCCTTTCGTCATGGAATGCGTGGGCGGTTTGGTAATGAACTCCCAACTGATGGCGCCGATGCCGTTGTAAACGATATATAAAACAATGCCGCCCAGGGCCAGGGTAATGACCAGTGCGGATGCGCGAACCATCCCGAAAAAAACATGCTGCTTCAGGTAGCGCCATTTCATGGAATTATGATTGAATGATTGCATAGGCATTCCGTTTAATCCCGATAAACGGGATAAGTGCGTTAACGAATTTGCTTTCTAACAGAAAGCAAATTCTAACTTACTAAAGTGTCCCCGAACCGATCTGGCGGAATTTATGGGAGACGTAATCAGCCACCAAATTGAAAGCCAGTGTCAGACAGAATAAAACAATGCCGATAGCAAACAGCGCCTGGTAGTGGGCGCTGCCGTAGGGCGTCTCACCCATTTCAGCTGCGATACTTGCCGGCATCGGGCGCACCGAGTCGAACAGGCTCTCCGGGATTGCCGCCGCGCCGCCCGCCACCATCAGCACCACCATCGTCTCTCCAATGGCCCTGGCCATCCCCAGCATGACGGCGGTGGAAATGCCCGACATCGCCGCGGGCAGGATCACCTGGACGATGGTTTCAAATTTGGTCGCCCCCAGCGCGTACGAAGCTTCCTTGAATTCGCGCGGTACGGCATAGAGGGCATCCTCGGAAATACTTGATATGGTCGGAATCGCCATAATGGCCAGGATCACCGACGCATTAACAATATTTAAACCTGTAGGGAGATCAAATGTATCCTGCATCCAGGGTGCGACAATCACCATCCCGAAAAATCCCAGAACAACGGACGGCAGACCGGCTAAAAGTTCGATGACCGACTTGAGCGTCTCTTTGATTGCCTGGGGCGCAATTTCTGAAATATAGATGGCAGCCATCACACCCAGCGGCACGGCAATAACCGTAGCGAGCAGCGTGACGATTAAAGAGCCGACAATCAGCGGGAAAATGCCGAAGGACGGGGGATCGTAAGTGGGGTACCATTCCATTCCGAAAAGAAAATCTTTGACGGATACACTTCCAAAGAGCGGCAGTCCTTCACGGAAAAGGGAAAACACGATCAATCCCAGAACAATGACGGACACCAGCGCAAAAAGCAAAAATATGTATTTAATAATAATTTCTTTGGCTTGGCGATTCATGCATCCTCGGACATTTATAATTGATTCGCTTTTTGTCCAAAAAAAACACCTCGCTACGGGAAAAGACTAGCCTGTTTTTTCCCGCAGCGAAATCATCAAAAACACAATAAAAGGGGTTACTTCTTCTTTGCCCCTGTTTTCTTTACTTCGACCAGGGGAACAAAGCCTTCCTTGGCCACAATCTTCTGTCCTTCAGGCGACTTCACAAAAGCGATGTACTTCGCAACCTGCCCCTGAGGTTCACCGTTGGTGTACATATAAAGCTCCCGGGAAAAAGGATAATCCTTGGACATGGCCGTCTGCACGCTTGCGGTGACACCGTTGACCTGAAGGGGCTTAACGCTTTTGTTCACGTAACCGATGCCCAGGTAAGCAATGGCATACTTGTTTTTGGAAACCGCCGTGACCAGTGCGCCGTTGGAGGCCAGCATCTGCGCTCTGGGGGTCACTTTAGCTTTTTTCATCACAAAATGGTCCCAGGATTCAAAGG
>CAZDYR010000183.1:0-2322 GCA_964509625.1 uncultured Smithella sp.
CGCGCAGCATAACATTCTTGAGGCCTTAAATGAAAATGAACTGGTTTCCTTCTGCGAGGTTTTGAGTTCCTACACCAGGCCCATCCAGGGAAAAATCGGCATCATCACGGGCAGCGGAGGCCACGGGGCCATGGCCGTGGACGCCTGTTCGATGGCCGGGCTGAAAGTTCCGGAGCTGTCGGATCAGACGAAAACCGACATTCGCAATAATCTGGCGGAAAATATCCGCTCCATCGCGTCGCTGGGCAATCCCGCCGATCTCACGGGCAGCGCGGTTGATGAGGACTTTGTCGCCTGTGCCAGGGTGATGGGGGCTTCGCCGGACATTGAGTGCGTTGTGGTGTTGCTTCTGCCCTACATCCCGGGAATTACCCTCGACATTGGCGTGAAATTAAGCAGCATCAGCAGGCAATTTAATAAGCCGTTTATCGCTTATGTTCCGCAGGTCGAAAAATACAACATGCTGATCGAGGGATTTGAGCTCAACGGGATTCCGGTTTCATCTTCCATCGAAGGCGCCGTCCTGATGACCAAGGCGCTGGCAAGGAGGCAGCCATGCTGAAAAAAGAAATCGTGGACATTCTTGAAAAATCAAAGAAGTGGGGATGGGTGCTGGAGCCGGACGCGCAAAAGATTTTCTCACTCTACGGCTTTAAAACGCCGAAATACGCCGTGGCCACGGAAGCGGCACAGGCGTTGAGCATGGCGAAGAAAATCGGCTATCCGGTGGTGGCCAAAATCGTCTCGCCCGCTGTTATTCATAAATCCGATGTCAAGGGAGTGGTTGTCGGCATTAAAGACGACCAGACGCTGGTTCAGACGCTCACGCGGCTTTCCAAAATCGACGGCTTTGTCGGTATGCTGATTGCGGAAATGGTCAAAGGCCTGGAACTGATCATCGGCGCGAAAAATGATTTCCAGTTCGGCCCGATGGTTCTACTGGGCATGGGCGGTGTAGGCGTGGAGATTTACAAGGATGTGTCTTTGCGCATGGCGCCGCTTAATGCGCGGGATGCCGACCACATGATCCAGGAACTTACCGCCCGTAAGCTCCTCTTCGGCTACCGCGGCTCGGACCCCATCAATCTGGAGGCGCTCAAGAAAACGCTGATCAGTTTCTCGAAATTGATGCTGGACTTGAAGGATGTCGTCGAGTCGGTGGATCTCAACCCTGTCATGTGCACGGCCAAAGTTTGCACAGTGGTGGACTCACGGATTATGCTGAAGAAATAGCATCGCGATAAAAAAATTCTCAAAATAAAAAGGGCGGATCATTTTGATCACGCCCTTGGTCTAAGGTTTGGTTGAAAGGTTTACACTTTATCGCCCATTTGTCCGGTTTTCCTTCCAGTTGAGCGGTCGCATGTTCCGAAGATTGCCACTTCAGCGGTTAGCGACAGAGTTCTTATGGCCAATCTTCAATCCATAAGTTCCAGTGTCTTTCTTTGAAAAGCAAAATACCACTACATATAGACATTGTCAAGGCAAAATATACAATATGTCGTATATTATGTTCAATCTGGATCAATAACTCTTCCGCTACTCAGATCGACCCGATGGTTCCTGAACTGCCGGCGCCAGCCGTTGCATGTTATCTCCTCTCAAACATGTTTGTCAGTTTTTTATTTCCTGACGGAGAATAATCCCTGTTGACAGCTCTGTATATTCAGTATTAAAAAGTTCTTCAAGTTCCAACATATAAGAATACTCTGCACCCGGGTCGAGGTCAAAAATATGGATTATCCGTGGTTTAACCATTACGCAAAGCATGTTCCCACCTCTATCAATTATCCGGCGGTAACCGTTTCTCAATTTTTGCAAGATACAGTGGCCGGACATCCCGAGTATCTGGCCATGACGTTTAATGATCAGCATACCACTTACGCTGAGCTGAATGAAAAGGTGAACAAATTTGCCTGTGTTCTGCAAAAGCAGGGGGTCAAAAAAGGCGATCGGGTCGCTTTGATTCTGATCAATTCCCCCACGTATGTGATATCATTTTTCGCCCTCATGAAACTGGGCGCCATTGTGGTCAATCTGAGCGTCGGCGTTTCCGGCGATGAACTGGCCGGCTGCCTCAATAACGCGGGAGTGCGTGTCGCGATTACGCTGGATATTTTTGCCCAGAATCTTTACAGGGTGGTTAAAAACACATCTGTTGAAAACATCATCCTTCATTCCGTTTTCGGTTTGGAAAAAAAGATCGCTCTGGAAGAAGGGATGCCCGTGCCGCAGGTTTACGCGGATTTGATGGCGCAAACAGCTGAGGTCGTGGAACCGGACATTGAGGTGTTCCCGGAGGATGTCGCCGTTCTTCAGCAC
>CAZDYR010000183.1:2332-5531 GCA_964509625.1 uncultured Smithella sp.
ATGCTAATCTGGTGGCGTGCGTTTATCAGTCCAGTGCCTGGATGGGCACGGAAGGCGCGGGAAATGGCGCCGTTCTGTGTGTCATTCCCTTTTTTCATGTTTTCGGTTTGTCGGCCTGTCTGCTTGTTTCCGTATTGAAGGGATACCGGATGCTTTTGCTTCCCCGTATGGACGCGATGGACATTCTGTCGCTTTCAAAGATGCTGGAAACCTACAAACCTATTTCTTTTCCCGCCGTGCCCAGTCTCTGGAATGCGATCCTGTCTCTCGGTGACGATGCGGCCGTGGCACAGTTGTCATCCATTCGCGTTGCCACCAGCGGCGGATCGCCGGTGCCCGCGGCGCTTCATGAACGGTATCAGGCCGTGACGGGAAAAAGGATGCTTGAAGCTTACGGGCTTTCCGAAGCTTCTTCGGCCACGCATATGGCTCCTTTCCCGGCAGGCGCGCCGGTCGGATCGATCGGGGTACCGTTGCCCGACACGCAGGCAAAAATTATGGATATTGAAACGGGGCAAAAAGAATGCCCGCCCGGTGAAATCGGGGAACTGGTTATCAGGGGTCCTCAGGTGATGCGCGAGTACTGGAATCAACCGGAGCTCACCGCCGCAAAACTCCGCGGAGGCTGGCTTTACACAGGGGATTTGGCTCGCGTCGACCAGGACGGCTATTTCTATCTGGTTGACAGAAAAGACGACTTGATTATTTCCAAGGGCTTCAATGTGTATCCCGGCCAGATTGAAGATGTTCTGAAGCAGCATCCCAAAGTGAAGGACACCGCCGTTGTCGGTGTTGCCGACCGCCTCAAGGGACAGGCCATCATTGCCGTTGTCGCTTTGAAGGATGGGATGGAGGTGGAAAAGGATGAATTGCTTGCCTACTGCAAGGATCATTTGCCCGACTACCGTGTGCCCAAAGCCATTTTAATCCGGGAGAATATTCCCCGTGATCCGGCCGGGAAACTGCTTCGCAGGATTTTAAGGCAGGGTGTGCAGGATGCCTGATCTTTGCATGGGTGGCAATTCCTTGCCGGGTTGTTAGAAAAGCCCATACCACTTAAACATAAGGAGTAAATTTTATGATTATCGTTACCGGCGGGGCCGGATTCATCGGCAGCGCATTTGTCTGGAAACTTAATCAGGAAGGCATCGATGATATTATCATTGTCGATCGTCTGGGAACATCGGATAAATGGAAGAATCTGGTCAATCTGCGCTTCGTCAACTACATCCATAAAGACGATTTCCGGGAGATGATTTACAACGACACCGTGCGCTTCGATATTGACGCGATCATCCACATGGGCGCCTGTTCATCCACAACAGAGCGTAATGCCGATTATCTCTGGGAAAACAATAATGTGTATACCGGCCTGCTGGCTGAATGGGCCATCGAAAGAGGGATTCGCTTCATTTACGCCAGCTCCGCGGCGACCTATGGCGACGGATCACAGGGCTTTTCGGACGATCACGACAAAATCGATAAGCTTAAACCGATCAACATGTATGGCTATTCCAAACAGGTGTTTGATTTAAGGGCGCTCAGGCACGGGTGGGAAAACAAAATGGCCGGCATCAAGTTTTTTAATGTCTTTGGACCCAATGAATACCACAAGGGGGACATGGCGAGTGTTATCTTTAAATCCTTTCATCAGATCCGGCAGACCGGCAAGGTGAATCTGTTCAAGTCCTACCTGCCCCAGTATGTTGACGGCGGGCAGATGCGCGACTTTGTTTATATCAAAGACTGTATCGATGCGATGTGGTGGCTGTTTAAGAACGAGGATGCCAACGGCATCTTTAATCTGGGCACGGGCAAAGCCAGAACCTGGAATGATCTGATCAGCGCAGTTTTTGCCGCGATGGATATCAAGCCGAATATTGAATACATTGAAATGCCGGAATCGCTTCGTAACCAATACCAGTATTTTACCCAGGCGGAAATGAGAAAGCTGAGAGACTATGGTTGTCCCATTGAGTTTTCATCTCTGGAACATTCCGTTCATGATTATGTTTGTAACTATTTACAAAAAACAGATCCGCATTTGGGAAATGAATGATGAAGCGAGATATTGTCTGCATTATTCCTTCACGATATGAATCCACTCGTTTTCCCGGCAAGCCGCTGGCCGATCTTTTAGGCAAGCCGATGATCCAGCATGTATATGAGCGGGTTGCGCGGGCGAAGGCCATCCCTTACGTTGCGGTGGCTACGGATGATCAGCGCATTTTCGACGCGGTAAAAAAATTCGGCGGCAATGCCGTGATGACTGCCGCAACACACCGATCCGGCACAGACAGAATATCGGAAGCCGTTAAATCCCTTAATCTCTCCACCGACGCCGTCGTCGTAAATATTCAGGGCGATCAGCCGATTTTTGAGCCGGTGCAGGTTGATGAGGTGATCCAGCCCCTGATTGATGACCCCGCTGCTCTAATGTCCACATTGATTTATAAGATTGTGCTGGATGAAGAAATTACGCATCCGCACGCCGTCAAAGTTGTTTTTGACTCCGAAAACAACGCTCTATATTTTTCACGGGCAACCATCCCCTATGTGCGCGACAAAAAGCTCACAGCAGACTATTACAAACATCACGGGATTTACGCCTACCGCCGGGATTTCCTCGACATCTTCACGGGATTACCCGAAGGAAAATTAGAAAAGCTGGAAGCCCTGGAACAGCTGCGAGCGCTGGAATACGGTTACAAGATTAAAGTTGTTATTACGCCTCATGATTCGGTGGAAGTGGATAACCAGCAGGAGCTGGAAAGAGTAAGACAGATCCTTCTGGCAGGGAAATACGCCTAAAACATTTGCTATAAGTTTGCTGATTTCTGACAGCGGTCTTCAGCCTCACTCGTCATTTATCGTGAACATCTGCAAACAATTCGCAAAATAAATAAGCGAGGATGAAAAAATGGTCTTTTTTAAGAGGCGGCCTTTCCACGAAGGATTTCTCTGTCTCATTATTTTTCTGGCAACGGGGACGGGCTTTTTCCTGAGCCCTACTCTTGCCGACGCCGAACTGAATGATCGCCTGGCCGATTGCGCCAAAATCGACGACAGTGCGGCGCGGCTGAAATGTTTTGACGAACTGGCCGGCAGAAAGGATTCTGTGCCGGAAGAGCCACGCGAGAAAGCGGAGGCTACCCTTCCCGCCAAAGTAACTCCCTCAGATCAGGCTAAGACCTCTGTC
>CAZDYR010000184.1:0-5491 GCA_964509625.1 uncultured Smithella sp.
CGGATGCCCTCTGCATTGTTGTATCCGAAGAACGAGGCACGATTTCAGTCGCTCAAGGGGAATTGCTCGGCGTGATTCCCAGCGCCTCAATGCTCAATGAAATTTTGGAAAAATATTATATCAGCTACCAGCCCGCGCCCAAAGCAAGGCCGGTTTGGGCCTGGCTCCGGGAAAACACCAAGGAAAAAATAATTGCTGTCGGGCTGGCTTGTGTTTTATGGGTGGCCTTCGGCTATCAGCGTGATATTGTGCGTCGCGATTTTCTTGTTCCCATTGATTATAAAAATGTTCCGCAAAGCTGGCAGATCGATGAGCCGCAATTGACGGAAGCCAAAGTGATCTTTGAGGGTCCCGGCCAGGCTTTTCGGCTGCTGGATGAAAAGTCGCTCAGGCTTTCGCTGGATTTATCCCCGATTGCCGAAAAAAAGCGTGAATTTATTTTAACCAAAGACATGGTCAACGCGCCGTCCAGTCTGTCGGTTGCCGACATCAGCCCCTCTAAAGTCCGCGTTTACGCGTCGAAGCTGGTTTCGGCAACTTTGCCGGTCCACGCCGCCACACGCAACCGGCTGCCGGATGATCTTGTCCTGCAGAAAATCACGTTGAGCCCGGCAACTGTCCGGGTGCTGACAGATCCCCGGATGAAACCCGAAGAAATCGTGCTGGAAACGGAGCCTATTGATCTGCAAAATATATCATCTACTCTAACCATGATGTTAAACGTCGTGCCGGCCGCCGGTGTGTCGTTCCCCGACGGGAAATTGCCGCAGACCCGTGTGACCATTCGTGTCAAAAAGAAATGAGAGGGGAAGGCTGATGAGTTCTCATGTAAAAAAAAGATCAAAAAAGGCCGGACTCGATCCGGGGTCTCTGATCCATATCGGCAATACCTACGTGGAAAAGTCGAGAATGACGCTTTTCCGCTATGACGAAGCGTCTTGGGTGGAAAAAGAAATAAAGTCCGTCGCGGAGTCGCGTGAAGAAAAAGACCGGCCCGGCATTCTCTGGCTCAACATTGATGGTTTGCATGATGTTGAGCTGCTGGGAAAAATCGGCGAACTATTTGGTCTGCATTCTTTGATTATCGAAGATATTCTCAATACCGATCAGCGGCCCAGAGCAGAGGATTTTATTGATTATATATTCATCGTTTTAAAGAACATTCATAACCACGTGGATCAGAATCTGCACGTGGATCAAATCAGCATCATCCTCGGCAAAAATTTTGTCATCTCGTTTCAGGAAAGGGAAGGCGCCCTGTTTGATCCGATTCGCGAGAAGCTGCGGACCTCCAAGGGGAAAATCCGTAAGGCGGGCGCCGATTACCTCGCGCATCATCTTATGGATGCCATCGTGGATCAGTATTTTGTTGTGCTGGAAGACATTGAGGAGAAGATTGAGCAACTGGAGGATGATCTGGTTTTGCAGACCACTCCCGCCAAACTGCATGCGATTCACTTTCTCAGAAGAGAATTGATCCTGCTGCGCAAGTCGTTGTGGCCGCTTAGGGATGCGATCGGTTTGCTTCAGCGGGCCGATTCCCCGCTGATTGTTGATTCTGATTTGATTTATTTTAAAGATATCGCTGACCATATCATCGCTATCATTGATACTGTGGATACGTTTCGTGATCTGCTTGCCGGCATGCTCGATATTTACCTGTCGTCCGCCAGTATGAGACTCAATGAAGTCATGAAAGTTTTAACCGTTATTGCGACGATTTTCATGCCGCTGACATTTCTGGCCGGCGTTTACGGCATGAATTTTAAGCACATGCCGGAGCTTGAGTGGCACTGGGGGTATTTCGGATTGTGGGGAATCATGTTGACGATAGCCGTCCTGATGCTTATGTTCTTCCGCAGGAAGAAATGGCTTTAGGATGGCGGCAAAAGGGTTGCATTAGCGGCAAAAATATGATCAATCTACCTTTAACAATTTAAAATTCAGGAGGATAAATTATGCAGGTATTCACAGCAAACGATATAGTGGAAGTTGCTGTACGCATTGAAGAAAACGGTATTACTTTTTACAATTTCGCCGAGAAAATAGCCAAGACGGAAGATGCCAAAAAGCTGTTTGCCCAACTGGCGCTGGCTGAAGCCGCCCATAAACGCACATTTGAAAAGCTTTTATCCCAGATCGAATCCTACACGCCGCCGGAACGCTACACCGGGGAATATGCGGATTATTTACGCAATTATGTGGATAACAATCTGATTTTTACCAAGGATGTCATGGATAAGCAGTTGGCCAAAGTGACCGATACCGTCGGCGCCGTCGAATTTGCCATGCAGCGTGAACTGGATTCCATCCTGTATTATCATGAGGTTAAAAATCTGGTCCCGCAGGGGCAGCATGATACCATTGAAAAAATCATCGAAGAAGAAAGAAAGCATTACGCCATGCTGCTCGGGGTGAAGAAGAAATACGCCTGCTGATGATCTGCAACCCGCAAAACGAAAAAAGCCGCCCGATAGCGGCTTTTTTTATGGTTCAAATGGTTGATGTGCTGCGTCCGCCTTTTTCGGATCAGCGGCGGTCCGTGTTCGGGGCGAAGGCTTGCCGGTTAAATTAAACGATCGCATTCCATCATTTTAGTCCGCAAACCATCCCCTCTTCTGATACAATCGCCTGTCATGCAGAGCGATTTCCCACATCTCGCTCCGCATCTTTTCCCTCCATTTGTTTTCGATGCGCCCCAGTCCGGACTGCGGAGTAAACGTTAATTCCCCAAAATAGATGATCCCGTCGATGTTGTAAAGATCCACGCGCACAAAGTCGATGCCTTCCGACAAAAGGCGGGCCACCTCGATCATTTCGTTATAATTTTTCGGCTGGGCGTATCTCTTCATTTGTGTGTTGGTAAAGTTCGATTCCCAGACGTTCCAGTCCCGGTCAAAGTGGGCGGCAAAAGTCAAATCGGGAGAGCCGATACTGATGGCATAATTAAAACCGTTTTGGCCGTTGTAGCTCCAGATGGCATAGTCCCAGGGCGGCTCACCGTTATCGTCAAGCAGTTTTTCAACGATGATTTTAGGTTCGATGAAATCATAGTGTCTTTCGCCGGAGGCCCGGCTGTATTTTTGCCGGCATGCTTCGTTGAAATATCGAACGGTTTCATCAACATCCAACTGCCTCGTGTCTCTGACGATCCGGTTCCATTTGCAGCCGTGGTTGCATTTGATGATGAAGGGGGCGGGTAAGGCCATCAGTGCGTCGGGCGTCAGGCGGTCGAAAACACCCAAAAGCGGAATCAGATACTTATCACCTGCCCGTCGGGCAACAAATTCGCGAACTTTGTACTTGTCTGCAAGGAGAGCATAAAACGCATGGTTCCCGTATAGCTTCCGGTACTGAATCTTGTCATAGTTGGATAGGGGATTGATGAGATTGGGTTTGCCGCCGATGGACTGCTTATACATTTTAGCGATTTTGCGTTTGCGGAGATGCAGGCCGACGAATTTCAATAACCAGTTCATGTAAAGATTCTCTTATTTTTTTTCATTCAATAATCCTTTACAGTTTAATGTGTCAAGGGAATCGTCGGAAGTAAATGATCGGTCATGTGCCTACGGTAAAAGCGTAACTGTTATTGCGACGCGTGCCCTTGAGAGGGTCTGGGGTAAGGAGCAAAGCGACTGAAGCAATCTCTTGTTTCATCGAAAACGCAATGACGAAAAGGCCGATATGACGACTTTTTGCACAATATTCAGTACTTGCAAATTCCCGCGAACAAAAGTTGTCTTTTTGGCTTTAGGGCTGTTTAAAAAATGTCAGGATGCAAGGTCCCCGAGTCCGGAGGGGAGAAGTATACAGTTTTATACGCCGTAACGACGAAGGGCGAGGGAAGCGCAGCGTGTGGTGGTTTTAACAGCCCGATCAATTCTTCAATTCGTATTTCTTCAGCTTATATCTCAACATGCGCTCCGACATCCCCAGAATCTCCGCGGCCCGGGTCTGGTTGTCCCCCGCTTTATCCATGGCTTCGCCGATCAAATGTTTTTCGAGTTCTTCCAGTGATTCCCGCAGGGACCCCTGTGTCTTTTTGCCCGCGGTGCCGGCAAAGAAATCGTTTTTAAAAGGCAGGTCATTCACGGTGATGTAATCATCCCGGGCAATGACGATCGCCCGTTCTAAGATATTAACCAGCTCCCGCACATTGCCGGGGTAGTCGTATTTCAAGAGCCTGTCCCGCGCTTCCGCGGTTATCCCCTGTATGTTTTTTCCGTTTTCCCGGGCGAATTTTTCCATAAAGTGATCGATCAGCGCGGGCAGATCTTCTTTTCTTTCCCGAAGCGGCGGCAGCGACATGGTCACAACCTTCAGCCGGTAAAACAGGTCTTCCCGGAAAGCGCCTTCTTTCACCTGAACCTCCAGGTCGCGATTGGTCGCGCTGATGATGCGCACGTCCACGGAGATGCTGAGGTTGCTGCCGAGGCGCGATATCTCGCGTTCCTGAAGGAACCGCAGTAATTTGACCTGAATGGCGGGGCTCAGTTCGCCGATTTCATCAAGAAAAAGCGTTCCGCCGTCCGCTTCTTCAAACCGTCCGATGCGGCGCGAACCCGCGCCGGTGTAAGCGCCTTTTTCATGGCCGAATAATTCGCTCTCCAGCAAATTTTCCTGCAGAGCTCCGCAATTTACAACGATGATGGGTTTGTGGGCGCGCGGACTCAGTTGATGAATCAGGCGGGCCAGCACTTCCTTACCGGTGCCGCTTTCACCCTGGATCAAAACGGAAGCCCGGCTGGCCGCAACCCGGCTGGCCATATTGACCAGCTCAACCATCTGGGCGTTTTTATAAATGATCTTTTCGGTGGTGACGCCCTGTTTGCCCAGTTCCTGTTTTAAGAGTTCATTTTCCCTGATGAGTCCGCGACGCTCCGTTACCCGTTCCACCAGGATCAGCAACTCGTCGAGCTCCACGGGTTTGGTAATATAGTCGATGGCGCCGACCTTGATGGCTTCCACGGCCGTTTCAACGGTGCCGTAAGCGGTGATAATAACGACATCGATTTCCTGGTTGATCCGCTTGACTTCTTTAAGCACCTCCATGCCGTCCATGCCGGGCATCTTGTAGTCCAGCAGAATGAGATCAAAATGGTTGACAGCCACCATTTTGATTGCGGTTTCTCCATTTTCCGCTTCCATGACCCGATGACCTTCAGCCAGCAGAAAGTCGCGCAGCATTTCCCGCTGAGAACGGCCGTCTTCCACAATCAAGATGTTTAACTTGCGCATGATATCTATCCTTGGCGTCAGGTTTTATCGCTGATTTTTTCCAGCGGCAGGATAATTTCAAAAGTGGTTCCAATGCCACGCCGGCTGATCACCCGGACATCTCCACCGTGACCGCGAATGATTTCCATGGCCAGCGGGATTCCCAGCCCCAGCCCCTTTTCCTTGGTGGTATATTCCGGGTTGAAAATTTTTTCGATTTCTTCCGCCGTCATGCCGCAGCCGGTATCGGATATGCTGACGAGAATATAAT
>CAZDYR010000185.1:0-5480 GCA_964509625.1 uncultured Smithella sp.
GATCCTATTTAATGGATGGCTCGATGAAAGTTGAGGATGCCGAGGATCTGCTGAAAGTCTATTCCCTGTTTGAAGAAGAGGACGAAAGGCCGGATGTCAACACGCTGGGCGGTTTGGCCATGTATCAGCTCAACCGCGTTCCGAAGATCGGTGATCAATTTCCGGCCGGGGGGTATCTGTTTGAAATTGTCGACATGGACGGCAACCGGGTCGACAAATTGCTGGTGAAGCTTGTTGAACCGGATCAAAAATAACGGCGCTTTGACAGGTTTCAGCCGGCGGCCTCATCGGCGACATAGCGTTCCAGAAGACTCATCATCCTGTCCGCATTTATTCGTGTTCCGGCGATAATTTCCTCCAGGGTCAGCGGCTTTTCCACCAGCCCGTTGCCATAATTATCAATAGAACAGGCCGCCGCATAAGACAAACCCATTTCCTGCGCGATAACCGCTTCACTGGCCATGGTCATGCCGACGATGTCGGCAAAATTTGCCATCATCCGGATTTCCGCACGGGTTTCCAGGCGGGGTCCCGTGACCTGCCAGTATGTCCCTGTTTCCGCAATATCCAGTTCGCAGCCCCGTGCCGCCGCTATCAGTTTCCGGCGCACGGTCTCGTTTAAGGATGGCGCGATGTGAACGGCTTTCTGCTGATGAATGGTGGGGGGTGCCGTCAGGGTGATGAAATCGTCGGGGATGACAATCATTCCCGGACAAAGGTTTTTTTTCAGTGATCCGGTGGAATTGATGCCGATAACGTCGTGAACGGCAAGGTCTTTCAATGCCTGAAGATTGGCATGATGGTTGATTCGATGCGGCAGAATATAGTCGGCGGGATCGCTGCCGTGCCGGACAATAAAAACGATTTGATCCGTTACCATCAGCATCGCCTCACCGTATTGATTCCTAACCGGCTGTCTGCTGCATTTCCGCATCAGGCTGCTTTTTTCCATCATAATTGTTCCTGCCAGTACGCCCACACGTCCCATGCCGACCTCCTTTAATGTGCTGTGATTTATAGCAGATTAACGCGTTCCAGTCAAAAGATCAGAAGATTGGCGTGCGCATTGAAATAGCATTTGACTTTTTTTGCCGCGCTGTGACATATAGTCTGCAAAACCAAAAAGGAGGGCGTTTTGCATGACGAGCCAGTTTCTTGGTGTGGCCACTGACGATAATTTTGAAGGGGAAGTCCTGAAAAGCGACAAACCGGTGCTCATTGATTTCTGGGCGCCCTGGTGCGGTCCATGCAAGGCGATCGGCCCCATTGTGGAAGAAGTTGCCGCCGAGTATCAAGGCAAAATCAAAGTCATGAAGCTGAACGTTGACGAAGCTCAGAAGTCGGCGGTCGCTTACGGCGTCCGCAGCATTCCTACTTTGATGATGTTCAAAAACGGGAAAATATCGGATACCCTTGTGGGGCTTGTACCCAAAGAGAAACTCGAAACCTTTATTAATAAAAGCCTGTAATATCCCCGCTGGAAGGGGTTTTGCGGATCCCTCTCATAAAATTTAGGACAGGAATACTTGTGCAACTCAAAAAACTCGGCATTATCATTGTCATAATATTGCTCTGCAGCGGCTGCTCAATTACGAAAGCATCCATCCTGTCATTTTTCAACAGGAGCACTCCCGTTAAAAATACGCCGGAGGCCCTCTACTCGCGCGGTACAACTGAATATCAGAACGGCAGCTATAAAAAAGCGCGCGAGGTATACACCCGCCTCAAGGAAGAATATCCGCTGCATGAACTGGCCATCCTCGCCGAACTGGGAATCGCGGATTCTTTTTACAGCGATAAAGACTACACGGAGGCTGAAGCAGCCTATCGCGATTTTACAACACTGTATCCGACCAATGAAAATGTTCCCTATGCAATCTATCAAACGGGAATGTGCCACTTTGAGCAAATCGCCGCGATTGACCGGGATCAGACTCAGACCATCAAGGCCAGAAGAGAGTTTGAAAAACTGGTTGCCCGTTTCCCGCAAAGCAAGTTTTCGATTCTGGCCGAAAAAATGATCCGAGAATGCAAGTTGAAACTTGCCGAACATGAATTTTATGTGGGTGATTTTTATTTTAAAATTAAAAGATACAATGCCGCCCTGAAACGGTTTGAAACCATCACACGCGATTACGCCGGTGTGGGACTGGATCTGAAAGTGGAAGCCTATATCGCGGAGACGAAGGCGCGGATTGCCGAAGAAGAAAAATCACGGAAGCTGAATGAAGAAAAAGATAAAGCCAAAGCGGCAGCCAAAGACAAAAAAGCTTCCAATCCCTGAATTATTCACGATGCTTTTTAAAATTCAGCCATTTTAATCGTGCGGATCATGTTTTGACGGAAAATTTCCGGATTGGCCGACGTGTCAACCGTGAAGTGTCTGCCGGCGGGTATTTCTTGGATGGCTTCATATTGCCGTTTCTGTTCCTGCAGGATTTCCCAGCGTCCGTCGGAAGGGGTGTCCGTGTCCAGCTTTCTTTTTTCCAGGCGCACTTTGACCATGTCGTCGGGACAGGTGCATTCAATGACATAGAAGGGGACCTGAAGCCTTCCGGCCAGATCAACGGCCATTGCCCGGTCAGAAAGCTTCTTGAAGGAAGCGTCAATAATCACCGGCTTACCCTGCCTTATTTTTTCACCGGCCATGTCCATGGCTTTTTCATATGTTTTCCTGGAAATGTCACCGGCGTAAATACCCTCTCCAAACGCGTCGAGATGTTTCTCGGCGGGATCGATGTTCAGCATTGCTTTGCGCAGAACATCGGTGCGGATCACCTCAGCGCCAAACCTTTGCGCCAGGTGCCGCGCCTGGTAGCTTTTGCCGGAACCGATGAGCCCCGCTGTAAGAATCAGCGCCGGCTTTTCCAGACGCGCCGCATAGGTGTAGGCCAGATCAAAATATTTCAAAGCGATCTGGACGATATGATCCCGCTCATGATCCGGCATATCTTTCTGATCCAGTCGGAAGCTGGTGACCTTCCCGCGAACGTAGGCGTAGTAGCAGCGGTAAAAATTTAAAAGGGCGGTCATGTCGGTATCGCCGGAATAGTTCAGATAGGAACGCGCAAAATCATCGGAGTGGCGATAGTAACCGTTGTAATCCAGATCCATCGTCAGGAAAGCCACTTCGGCCGCCGTATCGCTGAAACGGAAACGTTCGTTAAACTCGATGCAGTCAAAGATGATAATGTCTTCGGCGATGCAGATATGTTCCAGATGCAGATCGCCGTGGCAGTCCCGGATTTTATGTTCCGCGACTCTTTTTTCCAGAAGAGGCCTGTTGGCATCCAGAAATCTTTCCACATATTCCCTGATGAACCTGTACTGATAAGCGGGAATCGTCATGTCGACGTATTTTTCGGTTTGCGCAAAATTTTCCTCGTTGTTGCGGCGAATCATCCTGATGGACCCCATCTCGTCAATGGTGCCGCCGGTCTGGGCGTTCTTGTGAAATCGGGCGATTTTCCCGGCTACGGCATCCATGGTTTTTTCATCCACCTGGCCGCGGGCCAGCAGAATTTTCAGCATTTTGTCCAGGGGCAGTTTTTTCATACGGACGGCAAATTCGACGATTTCCCCGTCGCCGCCGGGTGCAAGGCGCCCCGGACTGTCCAGCTTGACGGGCACAATATCGAGATAGATGCTGGGAGCAAGACGCCTGTTGAGGCGTAATTCTTCTTCACAGTAGAATTTTCTTTTTTCGAGTGTTGTAAAATCCAGAAAACCGAAGTTTACCGGTTTTTTAACCTTATAAACATAGTCACCGGCGATGAAAACGTATGAAATGTGCGTCTGCACCAGTTCAACGGTTTGCGGCTGATGCGGATAAAAATCCGGACGGATCATGTTTTCAACGATGTTGGAATGGGTCATGAATGCCTCCGTGTTTGACGGATCTATAATCGGTGGAAGTCCGTCAAAAGCCTTCAATCCCGCTTGAACGGGACGGATATTGTTTCTCCGCAGCTTGCGGCGGAATTGCTCATTTCTTTAAACAATCATTCGCTGATAATCAAGGTTAAATATCAAATTATCCTTGCATGGAAGCGGCAACCGTGATTATTTGCCTCCCGATTGATGAAGGAGTAGACATGTTCAAGAAACTGCGCAGGATTGCGACGGTTAAATTGGGCGGAAGCCTGATTTATTACCTTGCTCTGGTTTATTCGATGACTTTTCGCCTGACGGTGGTTCATGAAGCCGAGTGGAGAAATTATTTGGAGCAGGGCGGCAGAATCCTGCTTGGCTGCTGGCATCAGCAGTTTTTCATCGGAGTCAGACTGTTTCGCCGTTATCGGAGATATCCCACCTGCGTGATGATTTCCAAAAGCACGGACGGGGATATCGCCTCGCGTGTGGCCGAGGCGGCGAAAGTATTTCCGGTCAGAGGCTCATCATCACGCGACGGGGGGCCGGCCTTAAAAGAAGTCATCCTGCGGTTGCAGCAGAAAGAAAGCTGTATAGCGGGCCATCTCCTGGATGGTCCTCGCGGCCCTGCGGGGGTCGTTAAAGCGGGCGCCATAGCGATCGCGGCCGGGGCGGATGCCGCCATTTTGCCCGCGTTTGTTGCGGCTGACCGGGCCTGGTATGCGAGAAGCTGGGATAAGTACATGGTTCCGAAACCCTTCGCGCATGTTACCGTAACGTTCTGCCCTCTGATGAAACTGCCTCCCATTAAAGACAGCTTCGAGTTTGAAGCACAAAGGCAGATTCTGGAAAAAACGCTTCAACCGTATCTGAAGCGTTAGGTCTCATCCACGGGAAGGCTGCGGCCGGCGTTAGGTTGTTTCCTTGAAAAAATCTTCGACTTTTTTAAAATTGTCATCCACAACACTTTTAAAGTCATTGCAGCCTTTTTTGTAAGCCGCCATCCAGTCGCCAATCGCCTTTCTTCCTTCTTCGGGAAACATGGGCGATTTTTCCCAGAATTTGTTGACCAGCCGCTCGGTTTGTTCCTGCAGAGCCTGCATGGCGCGGAAATTATTGTCAAAGGCTGTCTTATTAAAAACAATCATCTGCTTGGCGATTTGTTTTGGATCCATCACTGCCTCCATGAGGGACGTTGTGTTTTCTTATTTTTTTCTTACTTTTGCTGTTTCCTGCTTTTCGATACCGGAGAAGTAATCGGCAACTTTCTGATAGCTTTCATCAGCGGCGGCTTTAAAATCATCGCGGCCTTTCTTATAGCTTGCAACCCAGTCATTGATCGCTTTTTTCCCTTCCCCGGGAAACCAGGGCGCCTTATCCAGAAAATTCAATACGAGTTTTTCGGTTTGATCCTGCAACGCAGACATCGCGCTGAAACTGTTGTCAAAAGCCGTTTTGTTGAATTCCATCATTTGCCTGGCTATTTGTTTCTGTTCCATCGCTTTTCGCCTCCTGTATTAGATCCTGATATGTCTTGGTATTTTGAACTGCATTAATATTCTAACGATTTAAATTCATTTGTAAAGTCATTTGTTTCTGTGGGGGTGATG
>CAZDYR010000186.1:0-5458 GCA_964509625.1 uncultured Smithella sp.
TACAAAACCTTCTCTGCAGCAATTTCTCTTAAAGCCAGGACAATTTCCCGATTTTTACTTTCCAGCAAAGGCTTTGACCCTTTGAGCAACTGGCGCGCCCGCTTGGAAGCGAGCGACACGAGGCCGAACCGGGTTTGGGCCACCCTTAAAGAATCCTCTACTGTAATTCTTGCCATGTAACAATTACCTCCTGAAATATCCAACTAGCATGATTTAAAAAAACAATCAATTTTACCATGTAAACGTTTGATTTTACTCTTTTCCGCCCTGTAGATCGATATCATCTGCCTGATCGCCGTCTCCAGATCTTCATTAAAAATTGCGTAATCGTACCATAAAACTTCTTTTAGTTCACGCTCAGCCTGAGCGAAACGTGTTTTGATTGCCTCCGGGCTTTCATGACCCCGCTTTTCCAGGCGCCTCAGAAGTTCGTCCAGGGAGGGTGGCATCACGAAAACAAAAATTGCGTCTGAGAATTTTTTTTTAATCGCCTTTGCGCCGCGTGGTTCGATATCCAACAGCAAGTCTTTCCCCTTACTTAGCACTTTATTGATTGCCTTCACGGATGTGCCGTAAAAATTGCCGTAATTTTCCACCCATTCAACAAACTCATCCTGATCAATGCGGCGCTGAAACTCGTCACGTGAAATAAAATGGTAGTCTTTACCGTCCACCTCATTGGGACGTGGCATCCGGGACGTATAGGAAACGGAAAATTCAATTTCCGGACATGATCCAAGCAGACGCCTGCAAATGCTGCTTTTCCCCGTACCAGACGGTGCGGAAAGCACGATAATCAATCCCTTATCCGTCATGGCTTTATTCAATATTCTGCGCCTGTTCCCGTAATTTGCCCAATTCACTTTTCACCTCAATGACCTGACGGGCAATATCCGCGTCATTGCATTTGGAACCGATCGTATTAATTTCACGATTCATTTCCTGTAGAAGGAAATCGATTTTCCGGCCTTCCGCCTCCTCGCTTTGCAGCAGACCTTCAAATTGACCCGTGTGGCTCTGCATGCGAACAATCTCTTCGGTGATATCACACCGATCCGCCATAATCGCCACTTCCTGGGCCAAACGCGCAGCATCGAGCTCGAAACCCGCCGTCAGTTCCTTAATTCTGGCTGAAAGTCGTTTTTGATACTCCAGAACAACCTGCGGCGCGCGTAATCTGATAACATCCATTGTTTCCTGAATGGCTTGAAGTCTCATCTGCATGTCCGAAAACAAAGAAATTCCTTCATCCTGCCTCATGTTGACCAGCATTGATAAAGCTTCCTGCAGGGTTATATCCACCTGATTCAAGAAAGAGGCATCCAACTGCTTTTCCGCAGGCGGTGTAAAGATATCCCTGAAACCAACAAGGTTTTTAAGGCTGACGGGCTCCTCTATGACAAATTCATTTCTCAGCCGGGACAGAACATTAAAATAGTCACGTGCAATATCCATGTTCAAGGTCACATTGGATGTGTCGGCACTTTCTCCTTCCAGGCGGATCGAAACATCAATGCGGCCGCGTTTGAATCTTTCTCCTATTTTCTTTTTATATTCCATCTCCAACGGATACAAGGCGCCGGGCATTCTGAGTGAGATTTCCAGAAATCGATGATTGACGGACTTTGCTTCCACCACAATATTGCGGCCGTCGCACAGCGCTTCGACACGCCCATAACCGGTCATACTTTTAATCATATTGAAACCTCTGATAGCCTTGAGTCTGCTTCTATATCGACTCAGTCATTTTTAACTGCATTAAATATCTCGAACGAATCGTGCTTAGCATGGTCAATTGTTGCTCATCTGCGTAATCCGGATAAGTCCAGGGCAGAGGACAAAACTTTTTCCCCTGATAAATCAAAGTCAGATCGGCATAGATGCCGTCGCGCAAATAAGGCCGGTGCGTGTACCCTTTGCCGGTAGCCAGAATCAGATGAGCCAACGACAGGTAACCGGGATCAATGTTCATCAATCGGTGATGATCCCGCATGGATTCTTTTTCCATAGCATTCGTTGCCAGTTTAATATCCGGCAGAGATTCCGGTCGAATGAGTTCCTCCATTGACAAAAAGCGCCGGACAAGATTCTCACCCATTTCCGGGCTATAGTAATCCGTATAATGAAACGGCATCTCGGCACTGATATAATCAGGCTGACCGTAAAGATCGGACAACCTGCTGACGGAATCGTTTAAGATCCCGGCTGCCGGGGCAAAAATGCTGAAGATCAGTTTGACCGGCAGGGCGTCAGTCGGCTTACTCATATTACACTGATCAGCTCTTCCCGGGAAACCGTGGATGTGCCCACCTTCCCCACGACAATGCCGGCAGCATGATTGGCCAGAGAAGTAGCCTCCTTCAGATTCGCCTTCGCCGCCAAAGCCAGAGCCAGCACACCGATAACGGTATCTCCGGCTCCTGTCACATCATATACTTCTTTAGCCCGGGCTTTAAAGTGTGTGTGGCGGATTATCCGTCCTTTTTCAAAGAGGCTCATGCCTTCTTCCCCACGCGTGACCAGCAGCGCCTTAAAATCATGCTTTCTCAACAGTGTTTCTCCCAACATCATCAAGTCGTCCCCGTTGGCAATCTCCATACCCGCCGCCCGCTGAGCTTCGTGGTGATTGGGTGTGATAATATAAGCCCCGGCGTAGATAGAAAAATCGCTTTGCTTTGGATCAACGCACAAAAATATCCCTGATTCCGAGGCGATATCTTTGATGCCGTCCATCAGCGCTCTGGAAACAACTCCCTTGCTGTAGTCCGAAATCACAATTGCGCCAATCTGATGGCTCAGGGATTTGACATACTTGAGAATTCTGGTGACACTCGCGGCAGGAATTGATTGTCTGCTTTCTTTATCAAAGCGGACAACCTGCTGTCCGTGAGCCACAATTCTCGTTTTTAGCGTTGTCGGCCTCCCCTTTTCAATCATAATACCGGCCGTATCGATTTTACGTTCTCGCAACTGCCTGAACAGCTCCTTACCGATATCGTCATCGCCAACGACACCGGCAACGTAAACCCGGCCGCCCATCGCATAGATTGTGTTGAGGACATTGGCGCATCCTCCGAGCATCATAGAATCTTTATGAATATCAACGACAGGCACCGGAGCCTCCGGGGAAATCCGGGATACTTTCCCCCAGATAAAATGATCCACCATGATATCTCCGACGACAAGGACTCCGGAACGCACAAACTTCGAAATGATTCCTAATGTTTTTTGTTTTGCGGCCTTCTTATTCATGTATCAACAAAACTCCTGGTTCAAGCAACCACCTCGCCGCAAGCTATGGCGAATCAACGCCCGTTTCGCTTAAGCGGGATCAGG
Organism: uncultured Smithella sp.; assembly: GCA_964509625.1. GTDB lineage: Bacteria > Desulfobacterota > Syntrophia > Syntrophales > Smithellaceae > UBA8904. The sequence goes on from CAZDYR010000186.1 coordinate 3,337, forward strand.
ACCCTAAAAAGAAAAAAAGCGCAGCACGCGCTATTTTTTTATCAGAATGCGGACGAATCCTATTATTAAGAAGCAATTTTGTCAAATATTTTCATTGCACACGCTTGTCGTATTTACCCATTGACATAAGTGACAAACTTTTCTTGACACATAAATCTTCTCTTCATATACTTTAAAAACAATCAGGCCGCACATCATGTCCATGCGAAATATCGTAGAATGAAAGGATTCCTGTAAAGAACGCGGTCGTGATCGCCTGTTCGACGGGCCTCTGGCCGGTATCGGCGGTAAATAGGCGATCCAAATCGTCTCCGAACAGGTCGCAACCTTTACAGACACCGGATTATGTCACAAGTGATACTCCTTATTTACCGTGCACTGACCTTCATCCTGGTCTGGCCGCTTTGTTGGATCTTGCGCAATCATCCTAACTTCAAAAACACCCTGGATCTGCGACTGGCATTGAAATTACCCCGGGTGCCCCGGGGAGATCTCTTGTGGTTTCATGGCGCATCGATGGGTGAAGTTAAGGCCCTGGCCGGTTTGATTGAAACCGTAAAAGCCAGGCGGCCAAAAACTTTTATCTGCCTGAGCACCATGACTGGCGCGGGCAGAAAAACCGCAGCCGGCATTGAAGGCGTTGATTTGATCATGCCCTTCCCATTTGATGCACACTGGATCATGCGGCGCTATATGAAGCATCTGGCACCAAAAGTCGTTATCATCGCCGAAACTGAAATCTGGCCCAACATGCTGATCGCGGCTGACACGGCCGGTATTCCCGTTGTCATAATCAATGCGCGTCTTTCCGCCAGAGCCTTCAAGCGTTATCGATTGGTGAAACCCCTGATCCGAAATCTCTTGAGAAAAGTTCGTATTCTGGCCATGGCCGAGGAACATGCCGCACGCTTCAGAGCCCTGGGCACAAAAGACTTATGCGTAGTGGGTAATGTCAAGTTTGACGCCGTCCAGGGACTCCACTCCGAGCACGTTGAAACCTTGCGGAAAGAGTTGGGGATTGGAGAACGTCCTGTCTTCATAGCCGGCAGCATCCGTGAAGGCGAGGAACAGACCGTCGTTGAGGCCATATTTGAAATACGCAAAGAGATTCCGAATCTGGTTTGTATCGTGGCACCGCGTCATCATGATCGCATAAACTGTGTGAGTAATTTGGCGGACGGCCTTGGTATGTCCTGGACTTTAAGGAGCATGCCCACCCGTTCCACGGACCTTTTGATCCTCGATACGGCGGGTGAGCTTTTTGATCTCTATGGTCTGGCCCAGGCGGCATTTGTGGGTGGAAGTCTGGTGAATCTGGGCGGTCAGAATATCCTTGAACCGATTGCCTGGGGAATACCGACCGTTCACGGACCGCATATGGATAATTTTCTCTGGGCTATGGACGTGGTGGGAGAATATACTATTGTGGTCGCAAATAGACATGATCTGGCGCGGGAAATCATCTCTATACTCCGTCATCCGGAAGCTTATTCAACCAGGGCCCAAATGGCTAAAACTGCATTGGACAGCGCCAAAGGAGCCACGAAACGCTATGCTGACGAGCTCCTGAAGATCATTCCGGAATAACGATCTTTTCAAAAGTGTGAAAACGGATGACTGCCTGAAACCATCAAACATTCAACGTCAGAAAGTTATATTCAAAGATTCAATCCCCCTTGAGCCCGACAAGTGTCGATTCCGCGCAGCCTGCTGCGAGATGGTTTGATTTATCATTTTCTTCAATACCGATCCATCAGCGGGAAAATTGACTGCACCTCAAGTTAAACAGCTTTTAAAATTGCTGATATGAGATGTCAATCGTTACGAAATGAAAGAGAAAGCTGTACTGTCGGAATTCTTTACAAATAATGTAAGTCATTGTAATACATTTCATTGCGGCGATTTAATCCTCAAAGTTTCTGATTTTTCCTGCACAAATAATAAAAGAATGTCGGATTTCTTTACAGGTCATCATCATATAAAAAATAAGAATTTTCTATTATGTTCAATTAAATCAGCAACATAATATTAATTAACCAGAATGGCATTATTTTTGCGTATTGATATCAATAATATTAAATAATATTTTATGGTTGGAGTTTAGCAAACACAGATACAGGAA
>CAZDYR010000187.1:0-5454 GCA_964509625.1 uncultured Smithella sp.
GATCTATGAAAACTGACGATAATTTCTACAGCCTGTCACGTTCCGTCATTGGGTTTGGTGTGCTGCTCGCCCTGGGTTTGGTGCTCGGCGCGTTTGTGCTGGGAAGCCATACCCGGCATATCGGCTCCGGACGCTCTTCCGTCATCGTCAAAGGCCTGGCGGAAAAGCCCGCCAAAGCCGATATGGCCGAATGGGAAATAACGGTTCAGGCTTTCGGGCCGACACCGGCCGAAACCGTTTCCAGATTGCGGCAGGAAAAAAATGACCTTGATAAGTTTATCGAAAAGCAGGGATTTGATAAGACCTCGCTTTATGAAAAAACCGCGACAGTGGACCCCCACTACATCGATAAGGAAGTCAATAACCGGGTGATTCAGGTCCAGGACGGCTGCGCCGGACACCAGTCTGTCATTATCAGCAGTAAGTCTCTGGATAAAATCGTGGCGGCCCACAAGGCAGCCCTCGATTACAAGGCTTCCGGCCACAAGGTAACTTATAATGATCCCAGTTATCTTGTCTCCAACCTGGAAGAAATAAAAATGTCGCTGATCAGCGACGCGACTAAGAATGCGCAGAAGAGGGCCCAGGAATTTATCAAAACCAGTGACGCGAAACTGGGCAATATCCGCTCGGCTTCCCAGGGGGCGTTTTACATTCTCCCCCATACGGTTTCGGGCGCCAATACGGATGATTACGGCGGCACCTATGACAAGACAACCATAGACAAAATAGCAAGAGTAGTCGTAACGGTTGAATTCAATCTTAAATAGGGTTTTTGCCGTAAAACATTAGAGCGGCATGTCCAGACGGATTTTCATGACGGCCTTTTTAACGACCTCGGGTTTGTATGCCGCGTGCAGACGGGGCATATGCGCGTCATGGGGGCCAAACAGGGCAAACAGGCCCGGCTTCATCACAAGGCTTGCTCCTGCCGGTTCCCGCTTTTGATAGAAAGCTGCGTCTTGTTTTTCATCGTAAGGCGAAACAACAGTCAGCGATGACGCCGGATACCAGTCAATTCGCTCCGTATTGACGATGGAGGTGTGGATATCGAGATAACGCCTGTGCGATTCCAGCTCGGCCTGCGGCTCATGTGGATCAATCGTCGTGTGGCTGAATATCTTCAGGATGATCTCATCGCCACGAATTATTTTCTCCATCTCCGGCGTATTTTCATTCAGCGCCGCCAATTCGGCAAAAATGGTTTCCCATACCGGAGAGGTAAAATAGTTTTTCCAATTCTTTAAATGATCAACAATCATCCATTTTCACCAAATGTTTCAATCCCGCTTAAGCCCGACGCGTGTTGATGCTCCGCAGCCTGCTGCGAGGTGTTTGATTAATAATGATCAACCCTGGCCTTCCCCTTAAACAGGCGGTAAACAAATATCGTATAACCAACGACAATCGGCATGCCGATAAGCGCGATGACGGCCATCACCTGCAGTGTGTAAAGCCCGGTCGAACTGTTGTATATTGTCAGACTCAAAGCCGGATTATTGGACGCGTTAATCAGATTGGGGAACTGCGCCGCGCCCGCCGCCAGAAACAAGCCGATAAAGGAAACAGACGATGCCCGGAACGGCTCTTTGTCATTCCATCTTCGCAATGAAAAAAATAATCCGACCAATGCCGCAATGGTTAATAAAACGGCAACGTAAAATAAAACATTCCCGGACAGCCGCGGAAATGACAGCGCGAGCACAACAAAGTAGCAAATCGACAAAACGGCATTGATGCCCGTCAATATACGGGCAACCCGGAAAGCCCTCTCCCGCAAGTCGCCTTGCGTTTTCAAAATGGCCCAGGAGGCGCCCTGTAAAAGAACGGCAGCCAGGCCGGTCAGGCCGAATAACAGAGGCACAGGCCGCAGCAGCGTAAAGAAGCTTCCGGTAAACTCCATTATGCCGTCCAGGGGAACGCCGTAAATCACGTTACCCAGCGCCACACCAAACAACAGGGCAGCGAGAGCGCTCCCGCCGATCAAAGCTTTTTCCCACAGGCCCGCGCGCGCGGGGTCATTCGCGCGAAATTCCATCGATACCGCCCGAAAGATCAGCGCCAGCAAGACCAGCATCATCGCCGGATAAAAGCCGGAAAACGCGGTGGCATAGGCATGGGGAAATGCCGCAAACAGCGCGCCGCCGCCGGTGATCAGCCAGACTTCATTGCCGTCCCAGACCGGGCCGATGGACGCGATCAGCGTGTCCTTTTCTTCTTTTGTTTTGCCCAGAAACGGCAGCAAGGCTGCCACGCCAAGGTCAAATCCATCCAGGATCGCGTAACCGAGCAGCAGGATGAAGATCAGCACAAACCACAGGATTTGAAAATTCTGGATATTTTCCATCTCACCTCTCCCCTATTTTTATAACCGTGTCCTTGATGTCACGATGCCGCGGGACCCTGTTTAACGATCCTGACAAACAGCAGAACAAACATCACAAACAATAGCAGGTAGACCAGCGTAAACATCACCAGGCTGAAAACCAATTCACCGGCCGAAACCACAACCGATGAAGCGGCGGCGGTTTTCATCAAGCCATAAATGATCCAGGGCTGGCGGCCGACCTCCGCGGTAATCCATCCCGTCTCATGAGCCAGATGCGGCAGGGGGATCAGGAAAGGGAGCAGCCACAAATACCATTTGGCGGCATACAGCTTTCCTCTCCACAAAAGCCACGCGCCCAGCAAGCCCAGTAGAATAAAGATGCCGCCCAGCGCCACCATGATGTGATAAGATTGAAACACCAGGTTCACCGGCGGCCAGTTTTCTTTGGAAACAGAATTCAGCCCCTTGATTTCCGAATTAAAATCGAAGTTGTACAAAAAGCTCAGCCCCTCCGGAATGGAAATCCCGTAGGTCTTTTCATTCGCCTCGTCCACATAGCCCAGAACGAAGATATCCGCGCCGCGGCTTGTGTTGAAGTGTCCCTCCATAGCCGCCGCCTTGACCGGCTGCAAATCGATCACCTGGATCGCGTGGCCATGCGCGGCGCCCAACTGAAGAAGCGGCGTGATCGCGAAAAGAACGATCCCGATTTTCAGCATCGTCCGGGCGGCCTGACCGTGCAGGCCTTTTCGGACATAGTAACCGGCAATGCCGCAAACCATGACGACGCCGGTAATCCAGGTGGCCAGGACGGTGTGAAGAAACCGGGCCATGGTGGACGGATTAAAAACGGCGGCGGAAAAACTGGTCAGAAAAACTTTCCCGGCGGCATTGATTTCATATCCGGCAGGCGTCTGCATCCAGGAGTTGGCCACAATAATCCAGAAAGCGGAAAGATGACCGCCGATAAACACCAATAGGGCCGCCACCCAGTAAACTCCGGGAGATACCCTTTTTCTGCCGTAAATCAGCACCCCGATAAAAACGGATTCCAGGAAAAAAGCAATGACGCCTTCGGCGGCCAGAATCGGTCCGAAAATATCGCCGACCGTCCGTGAATACTGGGACCAGTTGGTCCCGAAGGAGAACTCCATGACGATGCCCGTGGCCGCGCCGACTACAAAAATCAGCCCCAGGAGCCTCGCCAGAAAATCCGTGATTTTTCGATACACATCGTCTTTTTTGATCAGATGCAGCGTTTCGGAAATCAGGATGACCAGGGCGGTTCCCAGCGTCATGGCCGGAAAGAGAAAATGGAACCCGATGGTAAAAGCGAATTGAATGCGGGCAAGGAGTAACGCGTCCATGGCTACCTCCATGTTTGAAGTGTACGCAGAATATAGAATTGCCTGCATTTTTTCAATCACAATATTCAACCACTTCACAGCAAACTGCCGAGGTATGCACGGAATGTTGTTATATCACGGCAAACTGCGGAGAATCAACACGCGTCCCGCTTAAGCGGGATTGAAACATGCGTGCTCATTTCATTCACAACGGATCTTGTATGACAAAAATTCGTTTGCAAGAGGGGCCTGAAAAAAATCATAAAACGGCCGCATGATGCGCCGGCCGGCCAACAGCTCAAAATGAACAGTTCATCTTGCTCAGATCACGAAATGGAGAGCAAACGACTTATTGGATGATTCCACAATGATTAAAATGGTTTACTTTATTATTTTACCCGGGCACAACTTTTGCTAGTTTCTTTTTTAGAGATTTTGTGCAATCTATTGAGCAGAAGCCGCGTGGTCAGGCCAACATGTTATTCAATGGGTGCGAATGAACTGAAAAAAGGAAAACGCCATGCCCGATCTGGTAAGATGTAAAGCTTGCGGATATGTCACAGCGCAGGGTAACGTGAAAGATGTCTGTCCGGCCTGCGGCGTTCCCGCCAAGATGTTTGAGCCATACACCCATCCGGTATCCCTCAAAAGACGAAGGATCCTCGATTTACACACGCATCCGATTGTACTTCATTTTCCGCAGGCATTCGCGCTCACGCTTGTACCGCTCTCTTTCTTCGCGTTTTTTGCCCCGATCGCTCTCCAGGAGACTTTTTCTTCAACCATGCAAGTGCTGTCATTCCTGCTGCCGTTTTCAGTTGTCGCAACAATTGCCACCGGCCTTCTGGACGGCAAGATAAGATTTCGAAAGGTCACAACCCCTTTGCTGAAAAAGAAAATTTTCCTGAGCATCGTCTTTTTGATTGTTTCCATCGCCCTGCCCGCTCTTGCATTGTCCGGAAAGCTTTTGACATCCCCGGTTCTTACGATCTATTTCCTGCTGACCGTTGCGGCCTCTCTGTGCGGCGTCCTGCTGGGGTTGATAGGCGGCAGGCTTTTAGACGCGAAATTTCCCGGTTAATGCGACCGGCTGAAAAATAAAGAAAGGAAGGAAAGACATGAAAAGAAATCTCATATTGACTCCGTTTTTCTTTTTAGGATTGATCGTTTTTTCAGTCGTCTGCCTGTACCCGCAGCCGAGCCACGCGACACCGCCGGAGAACATCCAAATCCAATACAATTTGCGGACCCAGGTGCTGTTGGTCACCATTACGCATGACTCCATGTTCAAAGGATCCCATTACATTAAATTTGTCGAGATCAAGAAAAACGGGGGTGTTGTAAGCATTAACACATACAATTCTCAACCTTCGGGTGAAACCTTTTCTTACTCTTATAAAATACCGGCAATTGAAGAAGATACGATTGTTGTAACAGCAACCTGCAATATGAGCGGCAGCAAAACATCCGCCATCCTGACGGTACAATAACGCAGATCCATGAGGGAAACATAACATGAATAAATATCTATTACGCGCCGCTTTGATTTTTGTCTGTCTGCCGGCGATTGTCCTCTTGCCGGCCCGTTATGCCCTTGCCGATCCACCCCAGGATGTTGCCTTGAATTACAATAACAAGACACAGACTCTGACGGTGACCATTCAGCATCCGTCGACCTTTACCGGCCTCCATTTCATCAAGCAGATCGAAATCAAGAAGAATAATGAACCGGTTGAAAAAAAGTCCTATTCATCACAACCGGGCAAAACAGCCTTCGAG
>CAZDYR010000188.1:0-5449 GCA_964509625.1 uncultured Smithella sp.
AAAACTTGAAGCGAGAATGCAGGTTTCGAGGCGAATTGATCTGGCCGGCAATATGAAAGTGAAAGACGCTATCTTGAACGCGGGCGGACTGACGACGAGCGCCAGTCTGGAAAGCGGCGAGATCATCCGTCAGTACGCAAAGAATGAATATAAAACAACCTATTTCAATGTGGCCAAAGCAATGGCGGAAGATCCGAGGGACAATCTGCCGCTGCAGGACAGGGACCGGATCATCATCCATTCCATCTGGGAGAAGAATCCCAAAAACAGCGTCTTTGTGGCGGGCGATGTCACCAATCCGGGAACCTATCAGTATACGGAAAACTTAACGGTGAGGGACCTGATCTTCAAAGCCGGCAATGTTTTGGATTCCGCCTATCTTGACGATGCCGAAATTACCTCGACCAGAGTCGTTGACGGAAAGCTGGGAAATCTGGCCCACAGAAACATCAACCTGCGCAAAGCGCTGGCGGGCGACGCGGCCCACAACCTTAAGCTGGCTCCCAACGACCGTCTGCTGGTCAAACGCATCGCCGATTACCAGACGGTGAGAACAGTCACCTTATCAGGACAGATCAGTTTCCCGGGGAAGTATCCATTCCGCAAAGGCGAAAAACTATCCGACCTCATCGAACGGGCCGGCGGTTTTACACCCTTTGCTTATCTGCGCGGCGCCAATTTCACGCGGCCACGGGTGAGAGAGCTTCAGCAAAAAGGACTGGAAGAAATGACCGACCGGATGGAAAGAGATCTTCTTTCCGCCGGAGCCGAGCAGATATCCACCGCTTTGTCGAGAGAAGAAATTATGGCCAAGCAAGTTGAGCTGGAGCAGAAAAGGCGATTTATCGCCATGCTGCGGCAGACGAAAGCCACGGGCCGTATGACGATTCGTTTGGCTGACGCGAAGGCGCTTAGGAACACCGAGTTTGACTTTGAGTTGGAAGACGGCGACGCCCTGCATGTGCCGGAGAAAAACAGCGTGGTCAACGTTATGGGTTCGGTGATGTCCCAGGGCAGTCATCTGTATTCAGACAGACTTGACTACCAGGATTATATTGATTCCACCGGCGGCTACTCACACTATGCCGACACAAGCAATGTTTACATTCTGAAGGTTGACGGCAGCGCCCGGAAAGTGTCGAAAAATTTCATCGCCTGGAGTCCATCGCGAGCGCGATGGGAAATGACGGCCTACGGCGGCGAAATCCGGACCATTGAGCCCGGCGATACCATTGTTGTGCCAGAGAAGGCGGAACGCATCGCCTGGCTGAGAGAAATCAAAGACATCACGACCATCATGATGAACCTGGCCGTTGTTGCCGGCGTGGTTGTCGCCGCGTTTTAAGAAACATTCACCATAAAGTTTTCAGTTGAAGCGACAAAACAAATAAAAACCCCCGGTTTTGCCGGGGGTAATCGTAACGTATATTATTGAAAATCTTCAGACCTGCTTTATTGATTCTCGCTTCCCATCACTTTTTCCCATCGCCTTTAGTCTGCTTTTTCTAATCCTCCAATCCGTCTAATCTTCTAATCCTCTGTCCTTCCCTATCGCCCATAGCCTATTACCTATTACCTATCGCCTATTGCCTATAGCCTATTTGTTCTAATCATCCAAACTTCTAAATTTCTATTTTTCCCCGCTCGTGGGATATTTAGTGATTAAAGTTGCGCTTGTTTAATAAAATCTGAAAACATAAGTATCTTCCGGCTATCGGATGGCTGAAATAAAAACGGCTCCACATCTTTAGCAAGATCTTTCAAATTCAGTCCTTCCAGATGCGCAAGCACTTTCTCTTTTAGTGCTTTTGAATTCGATACGCCGGCTTTTTGTTTCAGATAGTCATAGTTTGGTTTCGCTTTTTGCAACAGGAAAACCACATCATAAAAATCCCGCCCCATCGCTCTTTTACGAGTGAGCAGCGCAAGAATTTTTTGCGCCAGAAGAATATCGGGTGGTGTAACAGAAACCTGTGTGAAAACATCAAACTTATTCAAAAACACCTTATCCGGCGAATAGGCAAAATTATGCGGTTCCGTATCAACCTGGATCAGAATCTTTTCCTGCGCCAGCCCGGACATGGCATTATCAAACAAAACATTCGGCAGTTTGATATAACAGCGAAAAGCCGCTTTCAGAACATTGCGGATTTCTACAGCGTAGCCTTCTTTCTCGAGCCCCGCTTGAATCTCTTTTGTCAGCATCGTAAAGTCATCTTTACTGAGTTTGAAATTGTCGAAATCGAGGTCTTCCGAAAAGCGCGTATTCTCATGCACGATACGCAATGCCGTTCCGCCCAGGAAAGACAACTTTGAGGCCAATCTGGAATTGAAGATCAGTTCCAGAATTTTGTATTGCAGATATTCGCGCAGAATATTTCTTTTGAATCCGCGCAGATTCTCCGGGTAAAGCTGTTCGATCTGATTGATACTAATCATGGTTTATATGCTTTAAAAAACGATGGATTCTTTTTTCGAGCCTTTTATTTTCAAAGGCGGCCAGATACCTTTCAAGTTTGTCGATGTTTGTCTGTTCGCAAAATTCTTCGCCATTAATACGCATACCGGCAAAATCGTCTTCCGTGTTCATCTGCGCATTGAGATAGAGGTAATCGAGAATTGCTTTTTCCGGTTCTGCAATTTTATAGTTATGGCCGCGATAGTCGAGAAGACGGTAACCGAATAGCAGTTGCGGTTTGATGTGATGATAGAAAAATTCGCCAAAAGAAGTAACAAAATGATTGGTTTTGCGGGACGAAACAGACGTAATGCCATAAACAGATTCCGGAATTAGATGATAATGCGCCAGCGCCATTTCCATCGAAATGTAGGAGGGTGAATAGATTTTATTGGCCATCAGAAAAAGAACCGACTCATTGATTTCCAGATCAGAGAAGGCATAATGCCCTCTTCGGATCATTTTTATGTACCCTTTTCCCTGCCATTCACTCAGGCGGCGCAGATCAAACCCGGCATCCATTTTCCGGATATCGGTTATATTAAACGCAACAAAATCTGTTAATTGTTTTCTAAATGAGAGAAATTGCATTTCACATATTTCCGTACATTGTTAAATATAACACATTACGGAATCATAGTGACATATTTTGAGCAATTATCAAGTTGATTTTTTAATCTTACTGACTTTTTGTCCGGCGAATGCTGGACGGGCATGACGAAGAAAAAACATTTTTAAAGGCCTCTGCAATTATGAGAGAGGCAAAGGCACGACGGCGTCACGGACGCCGGAAGATTCGGAATACTCTCTCCAGGAATAAAAATCGGTAATGTCCGCATCGGCCGGAAAATAAAATCGGCCCTTCCATCCGTAACGGCTCGGATAAAAACCCAGCCAATCCTCACCCAATGTGCGACGTAAATGCAAATCAACGTCATGCAATATAAATTGTATGCCCTCGCGATGAAGCGCCAGTGCCATTTTTAATGTCTCGGCGGCGCGGGACGTTGCTGAACCTTCCAAAATCAATCGAAGGCCTTCACCATCTGCCAAGGCGCAAAGTGAGATATGCGTCGAGTTGCCGCCCCGGCGAATTTCCCAGGGATGCGCGCCATGCCATTCGGAAGATACAAGCCATTTCAGAAATGCAGCCGGTGAGTCTTCTGCGATATCCAGGAGGCCGCCATGCCGGCCGTCCGCATGTTTCAGGTATCGATCTCGGGGAGAAAGCCCCGGATCCTCCGTGTGAAGTCCCCCCGCATCATAACACAGAGCGCAGCAGCGAAAATAATCCGCGACGCTGAATCCGGACAGCGGCGATTCCTGACAAACGGCGTCATGGCTTAGCATCCGGGCAATTTTTTGAAATTCCTCAATTTCCGTCGGCGTCATTTCGCTGACGATAAAATGTTCAGCATCGGAAAGTGTCGCCCAAAGCTGTTTTCTTTGTATTTTCGCAAAACGTTGCGTTAGCGGTATTCTTTGGTTAAGAGATGTTTTGTATAAAATCGGATCAGAAGAAACTGCTCTGATTTCTGAAGAAATGACCTCCAGCAGCCAGCTGGAGAAAATTATCAACCGCTCTTCGATATCATCCGCCAGTCCGCCGCTGACGACAACGGTTTCATTTTTATGGTCCACTAACACATTAAACCAGAGAGGTGCGATGTGAATTTCAAGGCGCCCTTCATCATCAGCGGCAAATTCCACGCGTAACCATTCTTCATCATCCGGAAAATGAACTTCCATGAAATCCTGAATTTCCTCTTCCGTAGCGTCTGTATACATCCGTACCAGCTCCGCGTGGTCTTCACGGCGCACATTCAACCAGAAAGGCGTCCAGATCCGTCGTTTGCCTTCATGGCGGCTTTCGCACTTTTCCAATTGACCTCTCAGCCGGGAAAATATTTCTGCCGTGCCGGCGCTGCGTGTCTCCGCATCACGGTTATGATACATGCTTCCGGAAAGAATATCTCTTCCGGCAATATCACTGAGGAGATCCGTCAAAGCGATCAGCTTAATTTTCATGTTTTTTTGATAACAGTCATCGCTGATAATATCATGAAGCATAAGATCATCTTTCCAAATTCAAAAAGTGATAGATCTTTTCTGAAGCGTTTTTAACGATTCGCCATATTGCTTCTCCTGTTGCTTCTCCTTGACATCGCGATAATTTAAATATACCATTTTAATCAATACTTTATAGGACATTAGATGCCGACAATTGCGAAGATAGAATCATTCAGGTTTTTCTTTTATGCGGGAGATGGCAATGAGCCACCGCATGTGGAAAATGAAGACAAAGTGGCTAAATTTTGGCTTAATCCTGTATGATTACATTCCAGCGGTTGGTTCAATAAGCACGAAATCGCGCGGTTGCAGAAAATAATAGAAGAAAATGCAGAAATTTTTTTGAGGTCATGGAATGAATACTTTAGCAATTGAAATAAGTAAATCATTAATAGAAAATGTTTCTTTTACCGAAGACAGCTTCATTGTTGATCTCAATGACGGAAGAACAATTACTTTACCACTCGCCTGGTATCCACGGCTTACACATCCAACACACAAGGAAAGGGAAAACTGGCGCGTAATAGGCAGAGGTGAAGGAATTCATTGGCCGGAACTTGATGAAGATATCAGCATAGAAAATATTATTATCGGCAGACCATCCGGCGAAAGTCAGCGTTCGATAAATGACTGGCTTAATCAACGAAATTCACGGCAATAAATGATTGCCGGACTGGTTCAACTTTTAAAAATTGAAGATTGCGAAAGAATGAAGATATAACAGAATTATTTTACTGTGAGCTCTTTTTTTACCTTGCGCCTTTTTTCGGCGCCCCATCGCCTATCGCCTATCGCCCATAGCCCATCACCTCGAGCCTTTTATCTATCCACCATCCACTATATGCTATCAACTATTATTGCTACTCCCGGATCGCCATCGCGTTTCACTGCATCAAAAGCCACTTCCAGGCAGGAATCGCT
>CAZDYR010000189.1:0-5433 GCA_964509625.1 uncultured Smithella sp.
AACTGATCGCCTGGGGCGAAGAAAAGAAAGACGACGCCCACGGTCATCACGCGTAAACTGAAGTAAAATGATGAAGTTGTAAAAGTATATCGGCGAAAGCGGCGTTCATCAAAACGGTGAGCGCCGTTTTCTGATTACAGTTATTAAGGGAAAACAAAAAATGATGTCCAGCCATACAGAAACATCCGTCATGAATCAAATCATTGATCGTGCGATTGAACAAAATCCTCACTCCATTGAACTGATAAAAGCTTTCGGACCTGTCATCAAGAGGCAAAGACATCTTACGGATTCCATGACGTTGCCCAAGCTTGATTATTCATCTGTTGACAGAGAAAAACTCCGGGCCGGCGTTTCCGTTATTCAACAACTAAGCTTGTTTTCGCCGGATGATCCGTTTACGGAAATTGCTTTATCGTTGACCTCAACGATGAAAGAAGGGATGCCCAAACTGGCTCAAGAAGTTGATCGCTTGTCCGGTCTGATTTCAAAAGGCCAGCTCCGTCTGGCGGATTATTTTGCGGCGCATCCGGGCGATGAAAACAAAGCGATGGCGCATTGGGGAAATGATTTGAAAATATCCCCTTCTAACGCGTCCTTTTTGCTGAGCCTGACGGCGCGTGTTCTTTTGGAGCGGCGGGCCAGAGAAATAACCAAAGCTTTGGGTGATTTTGTCTGGGAAAAAGGCTACTGCCCCATCTGCGGCGAGTTCCCGTCAATTGCGCTGATTGAGGAAGAAGGCGGGAAACGGTTTTTACATTGCAGTTCGTGCGGCCAGGACTGGCGTTTTACACGCGTGGTCTGCCCTTATTGTGAAAAAGAAGCCCAGAAAGAAATGGATTATTTTTATGTCGAGAATAAAACGCAGGAATCCGCTTTTGTCTGCGACCAGTGCAAGAAGTATCTGGTGACCCTTTACCGTGCCGGTCGCTTGCACCCCCGGGATATGGACATATCCGCCATCAGCCTGGTGCACCTGGATATGATCATGCAAGACAAAGGCTTCGAACCGATGACGACATGCCCTTGGAATATTCTGAAATAACGGCAAGTCTTCAAGACAGGTGCCGCGCTTTTTAAACGTATGGATGCTTTGAACGTTGACATAACGAAAATAGTTTTATATGAACCACGACGTCAGTGTGTCAATAGTGGCATATATCAATTATGACATTCGAAATTTTCAGGAGATATCGACATGAGTGAAACCTTTGTACTGAACGGAAAAGAGACGCCTTTTACGCCTGGCCAAATGATTGTGGAAGCGGCTAAAAACGGCGGGATTGAGATTCCAACATTGTGTTATTTAAAAGGCGCTGCGCCCACTGGCGCGTGCCGGATTTGCTGTGTGGAGGTGAAGGGTGCCCGGTCACTGATGGCTGCCTGTTCCACGCCGGTGACGCCGGGCATGGAAGTTACAACCAACAGTGAGTTTGTTCATCGTGCCAGGAAAATGAACGTTGAGTTTTTGCTGGCAAGCGGGACGCACAACTGCCTGATGTGCGAATCCAACGGTGACTGTCGCCTGCAGGACTTGGCTTACTTCTACAAGATCACCAAACTGCAATTTCCGGAAAAAGATGAAAAAGATATTTATCCCAAGGAAGATGCTAACCCCTTCATCGTCCGCGATTTCAGCCGCTGTATACTTTGCGGGAGATGTGTTCAGGCCTGTAATGAGGTGGTGGTCAACCGGGCTATCTCGCACGGGTACCGCGGCAGTGAAAGCAAGATCGTTACCGGCGGCGACCTGCCCTATCATGAAAGTGATTGTGTTTTCTGCGGGCAGTGCGTGCAAGTCTGTCCGGTCGGCGCGCTGACGGAAAAGAAGGCCAAGGGCCTGGGACGCCCCTGGGAGACGCAAAAAATCCGCACCACCTGCCCCTACTGCGGCGTCGGCTGCCAGCAGTGGCTGCATGTGAAGGACGGAAAGATCGTCAAGGTAACAGCGGTGGAAGGCGCCCAGCCGAATCAGGGCAGACTGTGCGTGAAGGGCCGTTTTGCCTATGATTTTATTTACTCGGAAGAAAGGCTCAAAACGCCGCTGATCCGCGAAAAAAGCGGCGAGTTCCGTGAAGCGTCCTGGGATGAGGCGCTCGATCTCGTAGCCTCAAAATTCAAGGAGATCATCAAAAAAGACGGGCCGGACGCTATTGCCGGTGTCAGTTGCGCCCGTAGTATCAATGAAGACTCTTATCAGATGCAGAAACTTTTCCGCGCGGTGATCGGCACCAACAACATCGATCACTGCGCGCGGACCTGACACGCCCCCACCGTCGCGGGTCTCGCGACTTCTTTCGGTTCGGGCGCAATGACGAATTCTTTTGCCGACTTCATGAAGGCCAGGATGATTATGATGGTTGGTACCAATATGAGTGAGGCTCATCCGGTGGCCGCGACATTTGTCAAAGATGCCGTACTGGCCGGTGCCCAGCTTATCGTTGTCGATCCCAGACGTACGGATATGGTGGACTTTGCCAACCTTCATGTGCCGATCAAGGTTGGTTCCGACGTGGCCTTTATCAACGGTGTCATGAATGTGCTCATCAATGAAAATCTTTACGATAAAAAATATGTGGAGTCCTGTACGGTCGGTTTTGAAGAGATCAAAAAGAAGGTGATGGAATATCCTCCGGAACGGGCGGCCGAAATCAGCGGCGTTTCCGTGGCGATGATTCGGGATGTCGCCCGTCGTCTGGCTGCCGTGAAACCGGCCATGCTCATGTACACTCTGGGCATCACCGAGCATATCTGCGGCGTGAACAATGTCATGTCCTGCGCCAATCTCCAGATGCTCTTAGGCAACGTCGGCTTTGAGTGCGGAGGCGTGAATCCACTGCGTGGACAGAACAACGTTCAGGGCGCCTGCGATATGGGAGCGCTGCCCAATGTCTTTCCGGGTTACCAGCGGGTGGATAATGCGGATGCGCGGGCCAAGTTTGCCAAAGCATGGAATGTGAAATCTCTTCCCGATAAGCCCGGCATGATGATGCCCACGATGATGAAAAATCTGACCACTGGAAAAGTCAAAGCTTTTTATGTCTTCGGTGAGAATCTGGCCAATACCGAGCCGGATATTAAACATGTTGAGCATGAACTGCAATCGGCGGAATTTCTGGTCTGCCAGGACATCTTCCCGACGGAAACCACGCGCTTCGCGCATGTGGTGCTGCCTGCTGCCGCCTGGAGCGAAAACGACGGGACTTTTTCGAGTTCGGAGCGGCGCGTCAATCGTGTCCGCACGGCCAGTGACCCGCCGGGACAGGCCAAACCCAACTGGTGGATCTTCAAAGAGATCGCCAAACGGATGGGGCACGATTGGGCATCAAACAGCGCCCGGGAAATCTGGGATAATGAAGTATCGGTGCTTGCACCATCGCTGGCCGGCATTAAGTACAGGCGTCTGGAAAACGACGGCCTGCAGTGGCCGGCGCCCAATGAAGATCATCCCGGCACTCCAACACTGCACAAGGACGGGAAATTCACCTGCGGTCTTGGTGTGCTCAAGGCCATTGACTGGATTCCGCCCGCGGAAGTACCTGATAAGGAATATCCATTTGTGCTCTCTACCGGACGTCGCTTGTACCATTACCATACGCGAACGCAGACCGGGCGATCCCAGGGGATCAACGATCTGCTGGGTGAAGAAACGGCAGACATCGCGCCCGCTGATGCCCGGGTTTTGGGTATTGCCGATGGAGAAATGGTTTCTGTAAAGTCGCGGCGCGGAAAGGTAAATGTCAAAGCACGGGTCACAAATCAGGTTCCGCAAGGTTTGGTCTGGATGGCTTTCCATTTCCGGGAGGCCTGCGCCAACTGGCTCACGAATCCGGTTTATGATCCCGTCACACAGACCGCGGAATACAAAGCCTGCGCTGTAAAAATTGAGAAACTTGCTTAATAATGGTGGGAAAAATGTCCCGCTTCACAGCGGGACATTTTTTCTGACGCGTTTAAATGAATACCCAAAAAGAAAAGTTCTTGGATGACCTCTCCAAACGCTTTCCGTAAAAAAAGATGAATGTTTTATTATGTTACAATTGACATAATGTTATTTTTAATATAGCCTTCCTCCGATTTATTTCAGAGAAGAAAAGGAAGGAAATATTTTTTATGAATAGATCGAAATTTAAATTTTTAATTCCCCAGGCTTTACTGATTTTGGCTGGTTTGGCTGCTTTAATATTCTGGCCGAATCAAGCCTTAGCGCAAGACAAAATTTCCGTTGCCGTCGCGGCGAATTTCATCTCAGCATTCAAGGAGATCGCGGCTGACTTCGAAGAAAAAACGGGCGTGAAGATCGAGGCGACTTTTTCTTCGACCGGCAACCTCTATAGCCAGATTAAAAACGGTGCTCCGTATGATGTGTTTTTATCCGCCGATGAACAGCGGCCGGATCTTCTGCAGAAAGAAGGATTGACGGAGGGGACGTTTATTTACGCGCGCGGACAGGCCATTCTCTGGTCGGCCGATAAGGATTTCTGCAAAGCTCCAACCTGGCGAGACGCTCTGAAAAACGACAAGATCAAAAAAATCGCAATCGCCAATCCTCTGACGGCGCCTTACGGCGCTTCGGCCAAAGCCGCGTTGCAAAAAGCGGGACTCTGGGATGCGCTGCAAGGCAAACTGGTGAACGGGCAGGACATTGCCCAAACCTTTCAATACGCAAGCACGCAGGCGGTGGACGCCGGTTTCTGCGCGCTTTCGGCGGCGGTAAGCTCTCAGGGGAAGGCGGGCTGTTACTATGATCTTCCGGAAGCGCCGGCCATTGTTCAGGCAGGCTGCGTGCTGAAGAATACAAAAAACAAAACGTGCGCCGAAATGTTCAGGGTCTACATGATGTCCGATCCGGCCGCGCAAATCAAAAAGAAGTACGGTTATCGTTAAATGGATTATCTGGCGCTTTACGTGACGTTAAAACTGGCCCTGGTGACAACCGTCATTCTGATGGTCGTGGCCGCGCCCATCGCCTATTTTCTGGCGTATTATCGCTTTCCGGGCAAGTCGTTTTTAGAGGCGTTGATCTATCTGCCGATGGCGCTGCCGCCGACGGTGATCGGTTTTTATCTGATTATCCTGATGGGGCCCAAAGGGTGTGCAGGCGGGCTGTTGGAAAGACTGACCGGTGGATCGCTTTTGTTTACCTTCCTGGGAATCGCCATCGCGTCGATCATTTACTCCATCCCCTTTGCCGTCCAGCCGATGAAGGCCGCTTTTGCCAAAATCGACCGGCGTTTGCTGGAAAACGCCTACATTCTTGGTTTGTCGAAGCGCGCAGCTTTTCTGCGCGTCATCATCCCCAACTCGCTTCCCGGGATTGCCGCCGCCGCCGTGCTGGTTTTCCTGCATTCGATCGGCGCGTTCGGGGTGCTTCTGATGGTCGGGGGCAGCATTCCGGGAGAAACCAAAGTCGCCTCCATCGCTATTTATGAA
>CAZDYR010000190.1:0-3724 GCA_964509625.1 uncultured Smithella sp.
ATGGGTGGTAAAAGTTGGGCATCGCAAAGATGTTTATCGCTGAAGCGAACAAATCAGTAGAGCCGATCGCAGCGCTTAGGGCACTGCTCCGGCTCACCTCTTCGTTGAGCCTGTAGAATAAGTCAGGAAGAAGCATTCAGCCGTTGAGACGTAAAATAAATGGCCTCGGCGAATGCCCCACAAGCGACGATCGCGCAATGAGAAGGGGTAAAACAATCCCTAAAAATGACGTGAAAAATATTTTTGGGTTTTTTCTACAGTCTCGTTTCAAGTAAGAACATAAAATCATGAAGAAAGCTATCGTGATAGGAGCCAGTTCCGGGATAGGCCGTGAGTTGGCCAAGATATTATCTCAAAATGGCTATGCAGTTGGTGTCATGGCGAGAAGAAAACATCTACTGGAAGAGCTTCGCAAAGAAATCCAAGGCGAAATATCCATCCAGGAAATTGATATTGCTGACGCGGAAGCTGCAATGGAGATATTTTCAGAATTCATAAACGAAATGGGTGAAATAGACCTTATCGTGATAAGTGCGGGTACAGGGGAAATCAATAATGATCTCAATTGGCAAATGGAGGATGAAACCATCAGGACGAATGTTATCGGATTTACCGCTCTTGCCAATGTTGCCATTCACCACTTCATGAAGAAGGGTTCTGGACACCTTGTAGGCATTTCATCAATAGCTGCTCTACGCGGAGGGAGAGAATCCCCTGCCTATAATGCATCCAAGGCTTTTGCATCCAACTACATGGAAGGCCTCAGGCAAAAGATCAGGAACTTACAATTACCCATAATAGTGACCGACGTTAAACCTGGATTCGTTAAAACAGCCATGGCCAAAGGAGAAGGTATCTTTTGGGCTGCCCCGGCAGATAAAGCATCGAAGCAAATATATGATGCAATAAAAAGAAAAGCGTCAAGTGTATATATTACTCACAGATGGAGATTAATAGCTTGGGTGCTAAAAGCGATGCCTGATCGTATTTATGAGAAGATGTGAACCCTTATAACGTGCAAATGCAGCAGAGCTCCGCTTACGCTTCTTCGCGCTTTGTTTGAGCCGCGACACTGCGATGACATTTTGATTGTAATTTAACATAATTTGTTGCCTGTTCGCTCAGTTTTGAGAAACAATTTCCACCCCGTCAATATTGATCCGGGAATAAAGTCCAGGGCGCCGGACGCTTCGGCAACAGGCGCGAAGCCGCAGGCTTCGCAGTTAACTTCTCCTCTGCTTTTTACGTAACATCCCGGTGTAATAGTGCCGTCCGGATCCACATTGATCAAAATATCGTCATGGCAGCGCCAGCGATTGTCCACCATCGCGCGAAGGCTGCCTGCTGAATTCAGAACGGGGAACCCCCGTTTTTTGAGCTCCAGCAATTTTTCAATGGTCGTTCGCCTTTCTTCCGGTGAAAGCGTCAGGTCATCTTCTCCCTGATTGTAGGGGTAGAAAAACTGTACGGTCATCCCCTGAACATTCGGCATGCTTTGCACCCATCCGGCCAGTGATTCGAGATCCTGCCGGTTGATGCGATTGAGGGTGGTGTGAATAAACACGCGGGGGTGCTTTGCCGCCTTGATATTAAACTCAATACGTTCAAAAGAATCGCTGCGCAGAGCATCGTGAATTTCCTTTGTTCCGTCGAGGCTGACCCAAAGGGTGTGCGCGGGAACATCCAGAGGCAGGGTGCCATTGGTGGTCACCGCCACCCGCAGGAAGCGTTTTCGGGCATAAAGCACAAGGTCGTGAAGGCGGTAAGGGCCGTCTCGCCAGAGGAGGGGTTCGCCGCCTTCAAAAACCACCATCCGGGTGCCAAGGCGATACAGCGTTTCCATGGCGTCCAGGGCTTTGAGCCAGCTCATCTGAACGCCTTCCTGCGCTCCGCGCAGGTGAAACGGGCAGGCCCGGCAGGCCAGATTGCAGCGGTAGGTCACTTTGAAACTTGCCAGCAGGGGAATTTTTCGGCCCAGTATTTTTCGCTCGAAAAAGAACCTCGACAAATCCAGCGGCCACGGAAGGCGCGTGGCCTTTGTCTTTTCATTTTTCTTTGTCATGCAATCATGTTTCTACGACGCCTTTTCATATTATAAAAAGTATAGGGGTGATGAAGCTCTGTGTCAACATAAGATCAAATCTGTTTTGCGGTGACAGACCCAAAGGCAGGCGAATCGACACTTTCCCCGAAAACATGTTTTTTATTTCAATCGGCTGCCCCCGCAAGATAAGTTCTCACATTGACAGAAGAAAACGGTCTTGCTATGAATACCGTCACGGCAAACGGAGTAACCTGTTATGAAATGGACCGGAAAAAAAGTTGGCCTTGCCCTGGGAGGCGGCGGTGTCCGCGGCCTTGCTCATATCGGCGTCCTTGATGTTCTGAACCAGGAAGGCATTAAAATTGATTTGATCGTGGGAACGAGCGCTGGCTCGCTGATCGGCGGCGCTTACGCATCAGGCATGACAACGCGGGAAATCACGGCAAAAGTGGATACCTACCTCAAAAGCTCCGAGTTCGAGGAATCCGCCCTCAAGTCCATCGGGCTGTCGTTTTCTCCGGGGCCGAAAACTTTTTTTCAGAAAATCAAAATCTTCGCGCAGAATCAATATTTTCTGGCGCGGGCGCTCATGAGCCCCTCCATTCTTCCTGCCGAAGATTTCCAATCACTTATTAATTATCTGCTCCCGGATATCGACATCCGCAGTATGCCCATCCCCTTTGCCGCCGTTACCACGGATCTGATCACCGGCAGGCAGGTTGTTTTAAGCGAGGGTCCGTTGCGTCAGGCGGTGCTGGCCAGCAGCTCCGTCCCGGGCGCGGTTGAACCGACACGCCTGGGCCAGTGGCTTTTAGCCGACGGCGGCGTGACCAGTCTTGTCCCCGTCCACGCAACACGCCAGGCCGGAGCGGATGTTGTCATCGCCGTTATGGTGGATCGCGATCTGCCGGCGGATACAAACATCGGCACGGCTAAAGATGTTTTATACCGCGCCGGCGAAATTACGGCCAACGCGCTGGAAGCCGCTGAGCTTCAGAGCGCGGACGTGATTATCCGTCCCGAGGTCGGGGATCTCCATTGGACGGATTTCAGCCGGGCAAAGGATCTTGTCGCTATCGGCGAGGAAGCAACCCGCAAGGCCCTGGGGGAAATCAACTCATCCCTTCCGCTCGCGAGGCGCTTTGCGCGTTTTGCCGGAAGATTATTCAAAAAAGAAAAGGCCTGAGGTATTCGGGCGAGCCCGGAAGACCCGCCCGAACGGAGAATGACCGTCTGCATTTTTTTACGAGCTCCACAACTACAAACCGGAAATTTCTATAACAACATTCAGGCTGCTCTCACTCATATCAGCGGGCATGATTTTTTCTTTTACACGGCCTATGGCGTCCAACCCGGCAAGTACATTCTGCCATTCTTTACCGGAAACGACGGCCCGGATAACCACCCGGCCTTGAAACGGCTGCTTGTTTAAATTTGCGGCATGGTATCGGGCAAGAACCTTTTCCACCTCCGCCGCGGCGGCATTCGGATCGTCAACCCGCATCCATACCTTTGCCTCAGGCACAGTGGCAACGGATGGCGCAGCCGAACGTTGTTTTTCTGCGGCGGCTCCCATCACGCGTGGGGCGCCGGGTGCTGCTGTTTTTTCAGATTCACTCTTTTTAGCCGCCACAGGCATTGCCTGTTCCGCGGCTTTTTTGTCCTGATCGGCCATTTGCG
>CAZDYR010000190.1:3734-5426 GCA_964509625.1 uncultured Smithella sp.
CGGCAAAGCCCGGGCGGATTCATATTGTTTAGCCGGTGGCGCCTCTTTGGCTTCGTCTTTCTTTTCGGTCAAACCCTTCAGCCCGGATGCCTCACTCTCGTAAACCGCATTGGATTTGCTTTCCGGCACCGCTGATTTCCGGACAACGCCGCCAGAGGCTGCGGGAACCGGCTCTTGCTTGTCCTGTTTGAATGCTTCCCGCGAAACGGCTTTTTCCCGGGGCACGGAAGGCGGCAAAGCCGTTTCATCGGTCTGCGGCGTTTGCGACGGGGCCTGTTCCATCCGCATTTCAGCGGTAGGCCGGGGAGCGCCGGGCAACATCCGTTTAGCCTGCTCATCACCCGACCGGTAAATGTAAACGGCCAGAACCGCGATGACGATGGTCGCCATAATCTGCACGGGAATCTTGATCCTGAGCGGATAGAACCACTTTCGCGCAAAGCTTTCCTTTTCGGCCTCTTCGCGCACCCGCGCCATAATCTTTTGTTGAAACCAGGCTGGCTCTTCCACATCGGGAAGATTATTTACAAGCCGCCCTGCTTCCTGCAGACAGGCCAACTCTTTTTGGCAGGCCGCGCAATCCGACAGATGTTCTTCAACCACCCGCTTTTCCGCGTCGGACAAGACGCCCTCCGCATAAAGCGGCAGAAGATTTTCGATGGCGGAACACTTTTTCATAAGTCACCAATAACTTTTTTCAGACAATCTTTCATGGCCAATCGCGCGCGCGACAGCCGGGACTTCACGGTCCCGTCGGGTATCTTCAAGACATCCCGAATCTCTTCGTACGAAAAACCCTGAATGTCCCGCATGACCAGAACATCGCGATAATCAACGTCAAGTGCCGAGATGCATTTCTGCACTTCGGCTTCTAATTCTTTACGCTCCAGCTGCAAAGCCGGATCACTTTCATTGGACGCGGCAAGGCAACAAGCGCAATCCCCCTGCCCGGCGGCCGCCTCATCCAAAGAGGCGCCTTCATGCCGCGACAGGCTCTGACGCTGTTTGAGCCTGTTTTTCGCTTGGTTGATGACAATCCGGCACAACCATGTGGAAAACTTCGCCTCGGCCTTAAACGCTTTTATGGATCGAAAAGCCGCCAGAAAAGCTTCCTGGGTAACATCGCAGGCCTCGTCATATTCCCCGAGCATCCGATAGGCCACGTTGAGCATCTTTTTGGAATGCCTCCCGACCAGCACGGAAAAAGCCTCCGCATCGCCCTTGCGGCACGCCATGACGTATTCCAGATCGTCGTTTGCGAGCGGCGCTTTTTTGTCTTCTAGGGCTTTAGACATCCAAAGCAATGCTTTTGTTCCCCTTCTTGTGAGTAAAGGATGAAAATATTTATCATAATGTAAAGGCAAATTCATGATATTTTTATGAAAAAATAATACTGGCGAAAAATGACGGCACCATTTCACTTTGACGTCAGAAGATACATCTTTACGATTAATGCGCCGGTTGCCCGGGAACGCTTCTTGATTCATTTTCCAACAGAAAAATATTACCTGAATAAAAAAGCGGGGGACGTCGCGCAGGACGATCAACAATGTCTTGACTTCTGACCCAACGTTTTTTAAGGTGCGCGTGAATCAAAACAAAAACAAACCGATTAAAGGAGATACTGTATGCGAACAAAAGAAGAATATTTTCAAGGATTAAAGAAACTTAAACCAAACCTCTTTCTGGACG
>CAZDYR010000191.1:0-5383 GCA_964509625.1 uncultured Smithella sp.
GCGTAAAATCTGTCGCCGCCTGATCGGCACGGGCCGAAGGTTGAGCAACACACAACAGCAAGAAAACCAACAGACAAAGTTTTTTCCTCATGTTTTAATCCTGATCCGATGAGCGCTTTTGACTCTGAACCTTTATTTTTTCAATTTCTTCTCTGATAACCCGCTCGGCAATTCCGGGAATCAGTTCTCTCGCGATTCTTTCAATGATCTCCACTGAATGCTTCATCACTTCTTCGTTCAGCTGGGCTTTTATCGGATTGTCCTCAACAACATCCGTCAGGTCATGAATGCGTTCACTTCCCGATCTTACGCGTTCGTACCCCCGGCCGTCAATCATAACAATTTGCTGCGGAGCTTTTCCATCGGTTGATCTTCGTCCGTGTCCGCTGCGTTCGTCATATATTTCGGTCAGTTCAAAAATTTTCTTATCTCGAGCTGTCCCGGAATTCTCACTCATTGCCTACTCTCCCCCGACGCGCAGTACCTTTATAGAATTATTCGTTTTCTACTGATTTGGTCGTGATTTGGTCATGCAGTTACCATAGTGCAAAAAACTCTTCAAGCAATATATGCAGTTTTTCCTGTTCTTTTTTAATCAGAAGCCCGGCGCATTTTTACGGCGATGTCATAAATTTTTTTTCTGGATAGCCCTGTTTGCCTTGCGATATCTATGACAGCATCACGCAATGACAGGTCGTGCTCCGACCATAGACCCAGAAGCTTTTTCTGAATTTCGTCATCCGTAATCGGAACAGCCTCCGGGAAAAATCCCGGCAGGATCACGGTAAATTCCCCTTTAGCCGTAACCGCGGGAGCTTCCAGTATTTCGGAAACTTTCCCCCGTTTAATTTCCTCAAATACTTTGGTCAGTTCTCGCGCCAAAACAATCTGCCTGTCACCCAGAATGTCATAAATATCGCGCAATGTATCAAGAATTCTTTGGGGAGATTCATAGAGTATGATGGTTTTTTCCTCATGCTCAAGGGACTCCAGAAAAAGACGCCGTTTGTTTTCTTTCGGCGGCAGGAAACCGCAGAACAAAAACCGGTCGGCGGAAAAACCGCACACGGACAGGGCCGCGATGACAGCCGAAGGTCCCGGAACAGGAACGACATGGATGTTATGCTTCTGCGCCTCTTCGACAAGCTGATAGCCGGGATCTGAAATACAGGGCGTGCCGGCATCAGAGATATAAGCGATGCTCCGTCCGTCTTGCATTTTGGAAATCATCAGCCGGCTTCTTTCCTTCTCGTTGTGCTCGTGCAGGCTGATAACAGGCGTCCGGATATCGTACGCGTTAAGCAGGATTCGGGAATGTCGCGTATCCTCAGCGGCAATCAGGTCGACCTCTTTTAATACACGAATCGCCCGGAGGGTGATATCCTCCAGATTACCGATGGGCGTTGCCACCATATAAAGAGTCCCTTGTTTTTCACACGCGTTTTTATGCATATCATCTTCACATAAAGCTTTTTATTGTTGACATCTATGACTTGTTTCGGCTTTAATAGCAAAGAAAATAACAAAATTCTACCAGGAATGACGGTTGGAGATGATGAAACGAATATTAGTGACCGGCGGCGCCGGGTTTCTGGGCTCTCATCTTTGTGAAAGGCTTTTAAAAGAAGGAAACGACATTCTTTGCCTGGACAACTTTTTCACCGGCAGTAAAAACAATGTCGCCCATCTTCTGGGCCATCCGCACTTCGAACTGATTCGCCACGACATCATTAATCCCGTTTACCTGGAAGTTGATGAAATTTACAATCTGGCCTGCCCGGCCTCGCCCGTGCATTATCAGTATAATCCCATTAAAACCATTAAGACCAGCGTCATGGGCGCGATCAATGTTCTGGGAATTGCCAAAAGAACCCGGGCGAAAGTCCTTCAGGCATCCACGTCGGAGGTTTACGGCGATCCCGACGTTCACCCGCAGGAAGAATCCTACTGGGGCCGCGTCAACCCCATTGGCATCCGGAGTTGTTATGACGAAGGCAAAAGAGCCGCGGAATGCCTGATGATGGATTACCGCCGGCAAAATGGCGTCAACACAAAAATCGCCCGCATCTTCAACACCTACGGACCGCGCATGGCCGTCCAGGACGGACGCGTTGTCAGCAATTTTATTATTCAGGCGCTGCGGGGGCAGAATATCACGGTCTATGGCGATGGGAGCCACACCCGTTCATTCTGTTACTGCGATGATCTGATTGACGGACTGATCAGAATGATGAACACCGGCGATGATTTTTTCGGCCCGGTCAATATCGGCAATCCCGGTGAGTTTACCATCCTGGAATTGGCCCGATTGATCATTGGCATGACGGGCAGCTCATCCATCATAGACTTTCAGCCGCTTCCCGCGGATGATCCGGCCCAGCGTAAGCCGGATATCAGTCTTGCCCAAAAAGAACTAGGATGGCAGCCCAGGATAGCCCTGGAGCAGGGTTTAATATCCACCATCCAATATTTTCGTGATATATTATAAATGATTTAATAAACGCTAAGGATAAATCAGGAGCAATGAAATTTAAAAAGAAGATTCTTTGTATCGGAGCGGGCTTTGTCGGTGCCCCCTCCATGGTTATGATCGCCTGTAAATGTCCGGACTACAAAGTCACGATTGTCGACATCAACCATCAGCGTATCGATGCCTGGAACTCCGGCCGGCTGCCCATTTATGAGCCGGGGCTGGATGAAATCGTAAAAAAAACACGCGGGAGGAATTTATTTTTTTCCAAAGATATCGAGCGTGAGATAAAGGAGAATGATATTATTTTTGTCTGCGTCAACACACCGACAAAAACTTTTGGCGCAGGCGCCGGCATGGCCGCTGATCTGCAATACTGGGAAAAAACGGCAAGACAAATTCTGGAAAATTCTCAGTCGTCGAAAATCGTCATTGAAAAAAGCACACTGCCGATAAAAACCGCGCTGGCCATGGAGCGGATACTGGCCTCCGGCAAGGGCGCTGTCACATTTGACGTCCTTTCCAATCCCGAATTCATGGCCGAAGGAACCGCCGTGAATGACCTGGAAAACCCCGACCGGGTGCTGATCGGCTCGCGCGAAACCAAAAGCGGTCTTGCGGCCCGCTTGCAACTGGTGGACATTTATTCCCGCTGGGTGCCGTCCGAAAGAATTATTACCTCAAATATCTGGAGTGCCGAACTCTCCAAACTGGTCGCCAACGCATTTCTGGCGCAAAGAGTGTCGTCGATCAACTCCATCTCGGCGCTTTGTGAAAAAGCGGACGCCGATATAACCGAAGTCGCCCGGGCTGTGGGCATGGACAGCCGCATCGGCGGCAGGTTTCTTCAGGCCGGCATCGGCTTTGGCGGCTCCTGCTTCAAGAAGGACATTTTAAATCTTGTCTATCTATGCAACTACTACGGTTTGCCCGAGGTTGCCGCTTATTGGGAAAATGTCGTCAAGATCAACACCTACCAGCAGGAACGGTTTATTCAGACCATTCTTAACGCGATGTTTAACACGCTGGCCGGAAAAAAAATCTGCGTGCTGGGCTTCGCGTTCAAGGCGGACACCGGCGACACGCGCGAAAGTCCGGCGATCCATATCACCCGTATGCTTCTGGCGGAGCATGCCGAAGTGGTCATTTCCGATCCCAAGGCTTTGGAAAACGCCGCGGCGGACATGGCCGCAGATCAGGGAAAAATCAGTTACGTTGAGGATCCCTACCGCGCCGCCGCCGGCTGTCATGCGCTGGCCGTCATTACTGACTGGAATTTATACCGGAAACTGGACTATCGCAAAATATACAAATCCATGGTTAAGCCCGCGTTTATTTTTGACGGACGAAACATTATCGATCATCAGAAGTGTTTTGAAATCGGCTTTAACGTCTTTCCCATCGGCAGGCCTGCCTTAACGCGCCTGTGACCGGCGGCATCAATACGATATAAAATCGAAAGCATTCTTGATCAGACGGATGTCATTTCCGGCAGGCAGCATCAGGATGGCCACGATATCAAAACGGGCATGAGCATCATTGATTTTTTTTTCCTGCAGATACCACAAAGCCAGTCGGGATATTTTTTTCTGCTTTTTGACTCCCACCGCCTGTTCGGGATAGCCCAGCGCACTGGATTTTCTGGTTTTGACCTCCACAAACACCAGTTCCTTTTTGTCCCGGGCCACAATATCGATTTCGCCGATCGGACAGCGATAATTGACTTCCAGGATCCCGTAGCCGTTTTCTTTCAAAAACGCAACGGCAATCTTTTCTCCCGCCTTGCCCGTACGGATCTTGCTGTTATCTTTTTGTTCTGTCATCAGGACCAGTCCAAAGCCGTTTGACAGGTTTTGGTATCTTTCAGATGAAAGGAACGACGGTGGATTTTACACATGCCAACCTCCTCAAGAATCCTGCGGTGCTCGGCCGTGCCGTATCCTTTGTTCTGCAGAAAATTATACCGGGGAAACTGGCGGTGATACATTTCCATGATCCTGTCCCGTGATACTTTGGCGATGATGGATGCGGCGGCGATCGAGACACTCAGCGCATCCCCTTTTACCAAGGCTTTCTGAGGTATCTCCAGCCTAATCGTGTTCAGCCCGTCAATCAGAATGAAATCGGGAGCGGTTGAAAGCTCCAGAACCGCATCACGCATCGCCTGCAGGGATGCCTGGAGGATATTGATCCGGTCAATGACATCGGATTCCGCAACACCCACGCCAACGGCAACAGCATCCTCTAAAATGACCTTGTAGAGCCGGTCTCTTTTACGGACGGTTAATTTTTTGGAATCGTTAATTTCCGGATTTTGATAGGATGGGGGAAGGATGACCGCCGCGGCCACAACGGGTCCGGCCAGCGGCCCCCGGCCTGCTTCGTCAACTCCCGCGATACACCGGTAGCCCTCAGCGTGAGCAAGCTTTTCGAATGTATTCATCGCAAAATCTGCCCAAGCCCTTCTGCCTGATGAAGTCTGGACAGCACAGCGGGCCTCGTTTCAACTGATTCTCCAAGGCGAGGCATCGGCATGGCCGGCGGCAGTTTTCGCAGCAAAAACCAAAACGGCTTAGCTGTTGGCTTCTTCCTTGATCCTTGCTTTCTTGCCCCGGAGACTTCTCAGGTAATACAGACGTGAACGACGCACGACACCCTTGGTCGTCACCTCAATACGATCAATAATCGGCGAATGCATGGGAAATGTTCTTTCCACACCTACACCGTATGATACCTTTCTTACGGTAAAATTCGCGCGGCTGTTGCCGCGGCGCTTGCGGATGACCACACCTTCAAAAGCCTGAATTCTCTGTTTCTGGCCTTCAATGATGCGCACATATACTTTAACGGTATCACCCGTTTTAAAGGCAGGAATATCACCTCTCATTTGTTCTTTTTCAATCATTTCCAAAA
>CAZDYR010000192.1:0-4936 GCA_964509625.1 uncultured Smithella sp.
GCCGTTGGAGCCTTCGGAAATAATTTCAATATTCAATTTTTCTCTCGGCACGCCGAAATCACGGCAAGCTTTTTCGATGGCTCCGTCGATTGTTTTTTCTTCTATGTCTAACGTTTTTGAACTCATGTTGAACTCCGTGTGTATGATGTCATGTCGCCAGCTTTTTGTTGATGTAGTACTGCTGACCGATTTGTAAAATATTGTTCCACAGCCAGTAAATGACCAGTCCCGACGGGAAGTTCAGGAAGAAGAACGTAAAGATGACCGGCATCAGCAGCATGATCTTCTGCTGCATCGGGTCACCCATGGCGGGGGTCATTTTCTGGGAAATGAATTGCGTGGCGCCCATGATGATCGGGGTGATGTAATAGGGATCAAGCGCCGATAAATCCTGTATCCAGAAGAAAAACGGCGAGTGGCGCAGTTCGATGGAATACATCAGCGCTTTATACAGGCCGAAAAATACGGGAATCTGAATCAGCATCGGCAGGCATCCGGAAAACGGATTGACTTTATGCTCCCGGTAAAGCGCCATCGTTTCCTGACCGATCTTGGACTGATCATTTTTGTATTTTTCCTTGAGCGCCTCGATCTTCGGCTGAAGCTTCTTCATCTCATTCATGGACTTATAGCTCAGGTTGCCCAGAGGCCAGAAAATGATTTTGATGATCGTGGTCAGGATGATGATCGCGATGCCGTAATTCACTACGAATCCCTGGAGGAACTTGAGAATGTACAGGAAGGGAATCGCCAGCCACCAGAACCAGCCGAAATCGATGGCATCTTCCAGGCCTACCCCGATGGGTTTCAAGATGTCATACTGTTTGGGGCCCAAATAAAGCGTGTACGTGAAGGCGCTGTTTTGTCCGCCGGGAATGAGTTCCTTGCGGCCTTTCACGCCGACGGTTACCATGTTTTCCGCGTCGCGGTTCATCACAACGCTGGTTAAAGACGGATTTTCCGGTATGGCCGAGGCGATGAAATATTTGCTTTCAAACGCGCCCCACAGGACGTTCGGTCCCAGGATGCTTTCACCGCCGAGCTTTTTGACTTCCTGGCGCTCAATGCTGCCGCCGACGGAGATGATGGGGCCGTCATGCCCGTAACTGTCGATGATCCTGGCGGGATCAACGTACTGGTTCCAGTTAAGGCTCGGGATTTGCGTGATGGGTGACCCGGTCAGATTGTGTACCTTGACTTCCAGGCCGATGGTGTATCCGTTGGGGTCAATCGTGAAAATCTTTTCAATTTTGACGTCGCCGGTTGTTTTGGAAAAAACAAGCTGCTTTTTTTCTTTTCCCGCGCCAAGATCCAGTTTGGTTGCGGCCGTATCAAAAACGGCGTTCTGGGCAATCGAGACGCTGGATTCGGGGAAGGTCACGGTCAGCGGGTAGGGCATTCCGTCGCGGACATCAACCAGTTCAACGAAATCCTTTGCTTTGGGTTTGTCCACGCCCTTGACGCCGGTAAAAAATCCTTTGATCTTCGGCCAGATGTCGTCCGTGCAGGTAGGGCAATCCTGATAATATTCCTTGAGTTTCAGGGATTTTAACGCGGCGCCCTGTGTTGAGAATACCGCCGTGTAATGAGGTGTTTCCACTTTTATGTCACGGGCCGGCGCTTCCGGTTTTGCGGCGGCGGCCGGAGCGGCAGGCTTGACAACAGCGGTGGGTGCCGCCGGAGATGACGCCGTTTTGTCCGCTTTTACCTGATCGGCTGAGGGCTGAGGTGCCGTGTTTTTTTGCGTTACGGGCGGTTTGATAAAAAAGATTTGATAAACCAGTAATACGGCCAATGCCAGGACGATGGCCAGAATGGTCCTTTTGTCCATGAGGGTTCCTCCAATTTCAATCCCGCTTTGACGGGACGCGCGTTAATTCTCCGTAGATTGCTGCGATATCATGGCGTTCATTTCCTGCATCGACAGCTTGCTGCAAGGTGGTCGATTGTTTACTTGACGGGATCGTAGCCGCCGGGATGCAGGGGATGGCAGCGCAGAATTCTTTTTGCCCCCAGGCATGACCCTTTTACCGGTCCGTGCAGTTTAATCGCTTCAATAGCATATTGTGAACAGGACGGGTGAAAACGGCAGCATGGCGCAAAAAAGAATGGAGAGATACAGGCTTGGTATAGACGAATGATGAAAACCAAGAAATTTACCAAATTTTTCCTGATCATACTTTTATTTGCCGGCTTTCCGTGAGAAGAGTTCTGTCAATTCTCTGGCTGTTTCCTGATAGGTAAGAGGCGGTATATTCTTCTTGGCCATGACGACCACGTCATGGCCCGCTGGAAACAAGTCCTTATTGCGGCGGAAGAATTCTCGAATCAGTCTTTTCATGCGATTGCGAAAAACGGCGTTTCCCGTTTTTTTTGTAACGGTGATTCCCAGACGTCTGATCCCATTCGAGTTGCCGCAGGTTATTGTGGTAAAGAATCGTGAACTTCTTCTGGCCCCCTGTTCGTAAATATTCCGATAGCTGGTTTTACTGGTGACTTTTTCCGCTTTCCGGAAAGATTGCGTTTTCATGTGTGGAAACCCAATATCCCTGCGAAAAGGTAAAGCCACAAATTTATACAGTTAATCTTTTTCTGCCTTTGGCTCTTCTGCGGCTCAATACCTGCC
Source organism: uncultured Smithella sp. (assembly GCA_964509625.1). Taxonomy (GTDB): domain Bacteria; phylum Desulfobacterota; class Syntrophia; order Syntrophales; family Smithellaceae; genus UBA8904. The sequence goes on from CAZDYR010000192.1 coordinate 2,627, forward strand.
TGCCGGTTTTTGACGCCATACGGACCAGAAATCCATGGGATCTCTTTCTTTTCGTGTTGGATTTATTGGTTAAAGTCTTTTTCATGTTTAAACCCCTAAAAGTAATAAGGCATTGCGTAAACCATAGTCATATTCATTTGTCAAGGTTAAAGTAAATGTCTTGATCAGGACCGACTTTTTGTACTATATAAAAATTTATATCCAGCCATAGAAAAATTGCTCCAGAGGCGCTCTTTGCGGCGCAAGTTGTCACAGATAGATTGCTAAATATTCAAGGTACTGAAACGATTGAAATCCTGCATGAAGAAATATACGGTTATTTACATTTTCAGCAGTCTTGTTTTCTATTTGGCGATTTTCTTTTTAAGATTAAATAATATTGATTCGATTACCAAAGTTATGATCCCGCTGTTTGTGTTTTCTGTTCTCCTGTTTGTCCTGATTACGAACTTTAACACGGATCGCAAAAACATTTTGCTTTATGCTGTTTTTTTGCTCATTTTTATCGGGGATGTGGTCATTAACCTGACGGAGCATAAAGAATTTTCAATCATGATATTCGGAGTGGCTCATATCCTTTTGTCCATTTATTATGTGTCCGACACCGGGATTATTGGAAAGGATTTTTTATATCTCATTCCTGTGCTGGCCTTCAGTTTTGTTTTATTGATTTTAATCAGCGAAGATGTTCCTGATCAACTTCTTCTGTCCGCTTTTACCGGATACATGGCTGTTCTGGATTTTATGCTCTGGAGAGCTTTAAGTTATTTACGCACCGGTCAGCATCGCCTGAGGATGCGGCTGATCATCTGTGGATCATTATTGTTTTATTTGACGGATATTTTTGTCGGTCTGTATCTGATCTATCCTCAGAGGGCTTTTATCGCGTTAATATGGCTTGTATATCCACCTGCGCTTATCATGCTGAGTTTAATGAATATACCTAAAACATTCTGTTTACACAGGGAGCCTCTATGATCACTAAGACAAATTATCCGATATTGTTCAGTATAGCCACGATCCTGATTTTAATCGGCTCATTCATTTTGACCCGAGACCGGGGGACCTGGGTTCTGGAGGTTTTCCCGATATTGATAGGATTTCCGATTCTTTTTTTTACTTACAAACGATTCCCTCTGACCAATCTGTTGTATATTCTGATCGTCTTACACTTCATTATACTGGCGGTTGGCGGTATCTATACTTATGCGGAAGTGCCCCTGGGGTTCTGGATGCAGGACTGGTTTCATTTCAGCCGTAATCATTACGACAGAATAGGTCATTTCGCTCAGGGATTTATTCCGGCCATCCTGGTGAGGGAGGTTATTATCCGGACCACTCCGTTAAGGCCGGGCAGGATGCTTTTTTTTATAGTTGTTTGCGTTTGTCTGGCTGTAAGCGCTTGCTACGAATTTATTGAATGGTGGACTGTCTTGGCGAAAGGCTCCTCAGCGGAAGCTTTTCTCGGGACACAGGGTGACGTATGGGACGCCCATTGGGATATGTTTTTTGCAATGATTGGTGCGATAACGTCTCAGATTACTTTATCAAAGATTCATAATAAATTTTTAATCCCGCTGTTGCGGGACGAGTCTTAATTCTCCGTGGCTTGCTGCGATATTATGACGTTCATTTCATGCCTCGACAGCTTGCTGCGAGGTGGTGGATCTGATTTTACGCGGGGATAATTGCCGTCGGTCGCTGCACATCATGTTTCACGGGAACAATAAACGCCCTGCCAAGCAGAGGGAATATTGCTAACTGCCGGTCAGAGAAAATGATGACTTTTTGTTTCAACTGTGCTAGAGAGCGAAAAATCTGTGATAGCCAGGCAAAAAACATTGCCAGTATTTCAATCAATAAGTATATGGCAGGGCCTGAAAAAAATATCTTAAATGAGGAGTGAGATTATGGCATTAAATCCGTTACTTGATTCAAGAGACTTGAGGTTTGCCCTGTTTGAGGTTCTGGATGCGGACAAGTTCAACCAGTATGAGAAATTTGCCGATTTTGACAGAGATACTTACGAGGCAACTCTGGAACTGGCTGAGCAGATCGCGGTGGAACAGGTCTATCCGGCAAATAAAGAAGCCGACAAAATCGGTGCCAAATATGACGCGGCAACTAAAACCGTCGCGGTTCCCGAGGGCTTCCACACGGCAATGAAAAGCTACGTCGAGGCAGGCTTTTCGGGCTTAAGCAATGGACAGGAATTCGGCGGCACAGGCATGCCTGAAACCATTTATCGCGCCGTGATGGAGTATTTCTGCTCCGCGGGTGTGGCTTTCAGCTCGTATGACACATTAAAAG
>CAZDYR010000192.1:4946-5368 GCA_964509625.1 uncultured Smithella sp.
AGTCGGCGCCTGCAATCTGATCATCAACCATGGATCTGATGAACTCAAAAAGATCTATGTCGAAAAAATGGTATCCGGCCAGTGGGGTGGCACGATGTGTCTGACCGAGCCGGGCGCCGGTTCTGACGTGGGCGCGCTGAAAACCCGCGCCGTCAAACAAGCGGACGGCACTTACAAAATCACCGGCCAGAAAATTTTTATCACCGCCGGCGACAATGATCTGTATGAAAACATTATTCACCCCGTTTTGGCGAGAATTGACGGTGATCCTCCCGGAACTCCCGGCATCTCTATTTTTGTCGTTCCGAAATTTCACGTGAATCCGGATGGTTCGATCGGTAAGCGCAACGACGTGACGACGACCGGTATTGAGCACAAAATGGGCATCAAAGGATCGGCTACCTGTTCGCTGTCCTTCGGCG
>CAZDYR010000193.1:0-5348 GCA_964509625.1 uncultured Smithella sp.
TTTTCATAACCGCCTGTGTTTATCTTGTCAATAATTATTTGGCAGAATTGATAATTTATTCTGTCCTGCTTTTTTAAACATATTGTCATACACGATGTGACCTTTTTAGCATTTGATTACAAAATGATCACTCCGATTGCTTATTCTAGGCAACAAGGATGCACAACTTGGGGACCGTCCAAGCCTACCCCAAACAGATTCACAATCATCGCCATATTGATCAATTCATCTATCCGCATTTAATTAGACAATTAAGTTCAAATCATGTTGATTTCAATCCAAAAAGCTGCACCCGCATCGTGCTTATGGTCACATCAATAATTACCTTGACAAATAATGCGGCCATGTTATTAAAAAAACACATTAATTCTTGTTTAGGGGTATTATGGACAAACATGCATCATACTGGCTTTCACAATCCGACAACGATTTGCCCGTAGCAGAAAGCATGCTTGAAAAAGGCTATTACACTTGGAGCTTGTTCATTGGTCATCTTGTTCTGGAAAAAATTCTCAAAGCTGTTTATGTCAGCGAACATCAAAAAATAGCACCCAGAATTCACGATCTAGTCAAACTTGCCAAATCGACGAGCCTGAATCTGAACGATGATCAGTTGGTTTTTCTCAGCGAAGTTTCCGATTTCAATATGGAAGGCAGATACCCTGATGAAAAGAACCAGTTTGCCCGCAAATGCACCAGAGAGTTTGCCGCAGACTACTTGAGGCGGATAAAGGAGATGCGCTTATGGCTCAAAAAGCAGATCGAAAAATAGAAACAGCCGTCAAATCTTATCTTGACCAATTGGAAAAAATCGGCGTCCATGTCCAGCAGGCAATTTTATTTGGTTCCTATGCAGTCGGTAAATACGATGAGTGGAGCGATATTGATCTGGCCATTGTTTCGAAGGATTTTACCGGGAATCGATTTGAAGATAAAAATAAAATCCGGAAAATAACATTGCAAGTGAATAGCGATATTTCCCCGCTACCCTTCCGGCCGGAAGACTTTAATGACAGCGATTATTTTGTTAAAGAAATCCTGGAAACGGGAATTAAAATTGTTTAAAGGAGACACGAGGGTCAAGTCTCCTCTTGGCTCTTTGTCTTGCTGCCTGGATGTAGATTAACCACCTTCATAAGCCGCCTCATTTTATTCCATCAATTTGATGCATCAAAGATGCTGCCAAGAACGTAGATGCGCACTTCAAAAGCAAATCATCTTTACCACAACGTGTGAAAAGCCAGTTTCTTTCTTCGATCCATCTTAAGCGGGACGCGTGTTGGTTCTCCGCAGCCTGCTGCGATACAACGATGCTCCGTGCACACCTCGACAGCATGCTGCGAGGTGGTTGGTTCTGCTTTGTGCTGCTTTTTTGATATACTTTTTATGAAGCTTTTTTATGGATGGGAATAAACAATCTCATTTATTTGTCTTTTCAATAAATATTTGGAAAGAATTGACGTTATTTATTTGATATAATGCTTTTGCGCACACAAAATATTAGATTAAATGGAACAAATCCGTATTACAGCCGGGATGAATCGACGAGGCGTATCTGAACTTCGCCATCATACTTTTGTTTCTTCTTGACATTTGCTGTAGCTATAATGTAATTACAATTTCAAGGAGCATTAAACAATGAGAACAAATATCATACGCATTGGCAATTCTCAAGGCATACGCATCCCCAAAATTATGCTGGAGCAGAGCCATCTGGATCAAGAAGTCGAACTGGAAGTAAATGAACATAAAATAATCATACGATCAGCAAGCCACCCCCGCTGCAATTGGGCGGAAAAATTCAAGTTGATGTCCCGGAATGGTGATGATGTTATGTTAGATAAAGATTCTATTCACCAGTCAAAATGGGATAAGGATGAATGGGAATGGTAATGAATCGTTTCGATGTTTTTCTGGTAAACCTTGACCCAACCATCGGCAGCGAAATACGCAAAACGCGGCCTTGCCTCATCATTTCACCCGACGAAATGAACCATTTCATTGCCACTATTATTGTTGCACCCATGACGACAAAAGGAAAAAACTATCCAACGCGCATACCCTGCACGTTTAAAAGAAAAAGCGGACAGATTGTTTTAGACCAGATCAGAACAGTTGACAAAACAAGGCTTGTTAAAAAACTTGGGTGCATAGAAGCAACCACTCAAGCAAAAGTGCTTTTAACACTTGCTGAAATGTTCGCACCCTAAGCCCAAAGGATCGAATATTTTGAAAATACCCGGCTTGTATGTTAAAGCGCATCCATGAGTAAAAACATCCTGTTGATCAATCCCTGGATTTACGACTTCGCCGCGTATGATTTCTGGCTTAAACCACTGGGACTTCTTTATCTGGGTGAACTTCTGCGGGCTAACCACCACCGCGTTTCCTATATTGACTGTCTTGATCCCTATTCCCCGGGAATGCTGCGAAAGATCGGGAAAAAGCCGCGGCGCCACGCCTACGGCCACGGCCGTTTTTTCCGTCAGGTGATCGACACACCGGATTGCCTGCAGTTCATGCCGCGCAACTACTGCCGCTACGGTATCGACCCAAATGTTTTCCGCTCACAACTTGGCCAATATCCGGACACGGATATGGTTTTGATAACCTCCATGATGACCTACTGGTATCCCGGAGTATTTGACGCCATTAAAATCATCAAGGATACGCTTCCGGGCGTTCCTGTGGTGCTGGGCGGCAAGTACGCCACGCTCTGTTACGATCATGCTGTGATTCATTCCGGCGCGGATTATGTTCTGGGCGGCCGGGGTGAAAAACAGATTCTGAAATTACTCCATGATCTTTTCAATGAAGATGTCATTTTTGAACCGGACGAAGATGATCTGGATACCCTGCCCTATCCGGCATTTGACCTGATTAATAAAATCGACCAGGTGCCGCTGATTACTTCCATCGGATGCCCCTACCGCTGCAGTTATTGCTCGTCGCATATTCTGCAAAAAAAGTTTCTAAGACGAAATCCCGTCAAGGTTGCGGATGAAATCGAACACTGGCACAAAAACTTCGGCGTGACCGATTTCAGCTTTTATGATGACGCCCTGCTGGTTGATGCCGCAAATATGATCATCCCCCTGCTTTCTGAAGTTAAAAGGCGGGGCCTGAACTGCCGCTTTCACTGCCCCAACGGCCTGCATTTAAGAGAAATTGATGCCGTCTTAAGTAAAACGCTCTACGATGTCGGCTTTAAAACCATTCGCTTCGGTTTTGAAACCGCTGATTTCCAACTCCAGCGGGAAACGGGCGGAAAAGTGCAGAATCAGGAACTGGCCGAGGCGGTGATTCATCTTAAGAACGCGGGTTACAAAACGGAGGATATCGGCGTTTATCTGTTGTGCGGGATTCCAGGGCAGAAAACCGTTGATGTGGCGCAAAGTATTGATTTTGTATTGAAATGTGGAGCTAAACCGGTGCTGGCCGAATATTCGCCGATTCCCGGAACAAAAATGTGGCCTGACGCCGTAGCGGCTTCACCATTTGACATTCAGCATGAACCTCTATATCATAACAACTCGCTTTTAAGCTGCCGCAATGACGATTTCAGTTACGAGTCATACAGCCGCCTCAAAGCCGGCCTGAAAACGCCGAAGAAAAAAGGGACGATCGACGATGCTGATTCTGATTAAAAATATCGTGGTGCTTTTGCTGTCGCTGTTTTTTTTAGTGTTCGGCATCAGCATCCTGATGGGCTCATTTAAAATGACCAATCCCCTGGAATTTGTCATGACGCTGTTTGCCGCCAGTTTCATTATCCTGTTTTGTATTGTCGGCATCCTTTATGTTTTTTTCCGTTTCTTCCCGACCAAAACCAAAGACGAGATGGATCATGCGGACACGAAATAGATTCCTTCTGCTCCTGGCTTTCCTGATGATGACGGTGTCCGTCAGCCCGGCATTCGCGATTGATCTGGAAAAGAAAGTCATCAAAGCCAGGCTCAATAACGGGTTGACCATTCTCATGCTGGAGCGGAAATTCAGCCCGACCGTTTCTCTTTATATCCGTTATCGCGTGGGAGCTGTTGATGAAGTCAAAGGACAGACCGGCGCCGCGCATTTTCTTGAACACATGATGTTCAAAGGCACCACCACCATCGGCGCGAAAAATTTACAGAAGGAAAAGAATCTGCTTGCGCGGATCGAACGGGTCGGCGGAGCGCTTGATCAGGAAAGGATAAAAGGCGATAAGGCCGATCCGAAGCGGGTGAATGAACTTGCCGCGCGCCTGAAAGCACTGCAGGATAAACACCGCCGGTATTACATCCCCAACGAAATCGACCGGCTCTACACGGAGAACGGCGGACTGGACATGAATGCGTCCACAGGACAGGATGTCACCACCTACTTCGTGAATATGCCCGCCAATAAGATTGAACTCTGGGCGCGCATCGAATCCGACCGCCTGCTCAATCCCGTCTTCCGTGATTTTTACACGGAACGCGACGTTATTCTGGAGGAAAAAAGGCAGAGAACGGAAACCAGCCCGGACGGCAAACTCTATGAATCTTTCATGAGCACGGCCTACGCGGTTCATCCCTACGGCATGCCCATTCTGGGAACAACGCAGGATTTGACCTATATGAGCCAGGCGGCCATCCGGCATATTCATCAAAAATACAGGTCCCCGGAAAACATCGTCATCGCCGTAGTCGGAGATATTAATACGAGCAAAACGCTGAAGCTGATTAACCAGTATTTTGGAAGGATTCCCGGAAGCAAGTCCCGTCCTGCTGCCATTCCGGCTGAACCTCCGCAAACGGGGGAAAGAAAAGTTGAGGTATTGTTTGATGCCAATCCATCGATGATCATCGGTTATCACAAGCCAACGGCGCCCGCTTTCGACGATTATGTCTTTGACGTTCTGGAGACAATTTTGAGCAAAGGCCGGACCAGTCGTCTATACTCCAAACTGGTCCTGCAGATGCAGGTTGCCGACAGTATCACGGTTCATAACGGCCTGCCCGCATCCCGGTATCCCAATCTCTTCGCGATTTTTGCAAGTCCACGCCATCCGCATACCAATGACGAGCTCCTGAAAGCCATATTACAGGAAATTGAAAATGTTCAAACGCATTCGGTAACGAATGAGGAACTCGTCAAGGCTAAAAATCAAATGAAGATGGAATACATTAAAAGTCTGGATTCCAATTCCGAACTGGCCTCCATTCTTTCCTACTATGAGCTGCTGCTGGGAGACTACAGGTATTTTTCCAGCTATATTTCACAAATCGACAAAGTAACGGCCGCGGATATTCAGCAGGCGGCGGTTAAATATCTGTCAGATGAAAACCGGACCGTTGCCGTATTAAACAAGAAGCAAGCCGAAACAA
>CAZDYR010000194.1:0-5332 GCA_964509625.1 uncultured Smithella sp.
ATTTACAATATATTACACGACATACTTTTTTTGTAGATTAAAAATTATTATTTGGCATAACACTTGAATATCCAAGATAACAAGTTACTGATGCAATAATAACCATAAGGACGCACTTTGGAGGAAATAAAATGAGAGCACAAAAGACCAGATTGGCAAAATCATCATCCACACCGCATCCGGGGCATATATTAACGATGATGGATTCAATAATGGAGGGTGATAGTTCCTTTTACGACAAAGCTAAATTCCATCACTTGCTGCATATTGAAAAATTGCGGTCCGAAAGGTCGCAAAAGCCTCTCTTATTAATGATTCTTGACATATCCTCCGCCATGAACAACGGTGCGTCTCTCGATACTCCGTCGCAAATCAAGGCAGCCCTGTCCCCTTCCCTGAGAGAAGTTGATATAAGAGGATGGTACAATTACAATAAAACGATAGGCGTTATATTTACTGAAATGACTTCCATTGATTCAAATTCCATCGAAGTGATTCTAAGGAAGATCCACAACAGCTTATCCGAGAGGTTGGACTCAGATTTAATTAATAAGATTAATGTCTTTTTTCACATTTATCCCAAAAGCAGCTAAAAGACCCTAATCTCCGGAGAGGTTTAACTTTGTTCATGTTTCTTAAGATGATCCAAATGATTTTCAACAAACTGCCAGAGCTTCTCTTTCCCCTTTTGCGTTTTGGCAGAAAAAAGAATTATTTCATCGTCTTTGGCCGCAGCAAGAGATCGTTCAATCATTCTTTGGCGCCCGATTACCTGGTTATTCGAGAGTTTGTCGGTTTTCGTTAAAACATATAAATAAGGGATGCGGTAGTATTGCAGCCAGTCACGCAGCGATAGGTCATCCGGACTTGGATCGCGGCGAATATCCAAAATGAGAATCACCAGCGCCAGATTCTGCCTTTCACGCAGGTAGGCCTCCATCATGTCTCCCCAGTCTTTCTTCACGGCTTGGGAAACCTTTGCAAACCCATAACCCGGCAAATCAACAAATGATACTGATTCATTAATGATAAAAAAATTAATCAACTGAGTCCGCCCCGGCGTATTGCTCGTTTTTGCCAGGCTCCTCCGGCCGACAAGGGCGTTAATCAACGACGATTTGCCGACATTGGAACGCCCCACAAAAGCAATTTCCGGAAAGACGGCGGGCGGATACTGAGGCGGCCAGACGGCGCTTTTTATAAATTCGGCACTGGTAATCTTCATAACTTCACCTGGGGCTGCTGACCGGAAGCGCATTCCTGCAGGGAGGCGCAATTATTTAATAGGCACTTTCCCTGCCGGTAAAGACGCAGGCCTAACAAAATGTCCATACCCTAAAGGCACGCGTTCTGCGGCATTGCAATCGGTTCGCATCGCCGCGACCTACGTTAAAGTAGACCTCACTCCACGATACCTGCGCGCCTTGCATCTCAGCACTTTTAACAGCCCTTCTCCTGATTATTTCTATGATCTCGTAGAACGATGGCAGCCGTGTTGCTGATTACACCTACTACTTCATGACGAATTCCTTAACATCTTTTATAAAATGATATGATGCGATTTTATTATCTTTTGTCCGGATTTTCACAATATCATTTTCCACGCTGACAATCTTTCCTTGAATGAACTTTCCATTCTTTAAACGAATCCCCTTAACGTTCTCATACGTTTCAGCATTTTTTTCGTTCACCGACGTGCCAGGCACGGCGGATTGAGATGCTGAAATGTTTTCAACCGTAAAGCCGTAAAGCATAGCTGTTGTTGAATTGCGCGTTGCCCACCGAAACAATCCGTAATGACCGGGTTGAAGTTGATCTTTTGGCGTGATTCTCCAAAAACCCTGTTTATCGTTTATGGCTGCATAAGGGATGTTGCATGTTTCATCGGGATCGTCCGACGTTGCCCCGCCGGTCCAGCTTGTCGGCGACAGAAGGTCAACAACGAGGCTTTTCTGGGCCTCCCAGTCTTTCAATTTAACCAGCCACCATCCATCATGGGGATCGCCGGCTGTTTTTACAAGCAGCGAGGGATAAGGTTGCCTGATGACCATGGATGTCACGGTTGACGGAAACTCTACATATCGGCGATACCCGACAAACGGCACCGTTACACTTGTGAATTCACCGTATGAAGGCTTCATGTCGAAAGTACCTTCCGCCGTTGAAATCAAAACCGTGGGTGCAGCCTTTGCCCGATTGAATTGATCCTCAGCCAACGCGATGCCTTCCAATAGGATGCAAGCAACCATCAAAACAGAAAAAACATATCTAGATTTTCTCATGGCTTATCCCCCAGGTTTGGATTATTGGCGATAGCTTTACGGTAAAACGCTATTTTTTGTTTGGTAAAGCATAAAAAACGCGGTCTTCTGTGTCAAGGATATTTTGGCCGCAAAAGATGGTGGCAAATTTTATTTGTGATGGGTTGCAATCAAGCATCATTGCTGAAATTGACGATTGGTTGACTATAGAGAGCACAATAGGCTTGGATCATGAAGTATCCGTTTCCACACCCATTGTCTTGCTCCTTCATGACTGGATTCCCGCCTTCTTCATATGAAGGCCGCAAGCGGCAATGACAAAATTCAGGGCTGTTCAAAAGTACTGGGATGCTAGGCGCGCGAGTATCGAGGAGTGAGGCCTACTTTAATGTAGGCCGCAACGACGCGAACGGAGCGCAACAACGCAGATCAGTGCTTTTCAACAGCCCATCCTACTCCCGCTCGAAGGATATGCCGTACTTCTCCAGCTTTCTCTCCAGCGTCGGCCTCGACACACCCAGAATATCGCAGATTTCGCCCTTGTTTTTGTCCGTTTCTTTGATGATCTTACGGATGTAGCGCTCCTCAACCTGATCCAGTGTTAAAAATTTGCCCGGCTCCCGGGGGACAAAAACATCTGTTGTCTCATCTTTTAACGCCAGGACGGACGGATCATCCTTGCCCAATTCCGGAAAATCGCCCACACCCAGTACCTGGCCTTTAGCAACAACACAAGCTCTTACCAGCAGATTCTCCAGTTCGCGAATATTGCCAGGCCAGGAATAGTTCAGAAACTTTTCCATCATTTCCCCGGAGACACCGACAACTTTTTTATGCAGATCCAGGTTGGCCTTGGACAATAAGTAATCAATCAGCGGCGGGATATCCTGACGGCGCGTCCGCAAAGGCGGCAGGTTGATAGCGACAATATTTAAACGGTAATACAGGTCATCGCGGAATTTCCCCTCTTTGACCATGGCTTTAAGATCTTTATTGGTCGCGGCCATGATGCGGGCGTTCACTTTCACCCGATCCTTGCCCCCTACGCGCTCAAATTCCATTTCCTGCAGAACCCGCAGGAGTTTGGCTTGCAGATTGATGGACATTTCACTGATTTCATCCAGGAACACCGTGCCGAAACGCGCCAGCTCAAACTTACCCAGCTTGCGGGCAACAGCCCCGGTAAACGACCCTTTTTCATGGCCGAATAATTCCGATTCCAGGAGCGTCTCAACAATCGCTGAGCAGTTTACGGCTATAAACGGCTCATCCGGCGACGTATTATTGTGAATCACCTTGGCAATCAGCTCTTTTCCCGTGCCGCTTTCGCCCTGAATCAGAACGGTTGTACGACTTTTAGAGACGATGCCGATGGTCTTGAAGATTTCCCGCATTTCATTGCCCGTGCCGATAATATCGCCCACCCGGAAATTGCGTGAAGGCTCCATGAGAAGACCATCTATTTTTTTCTCCATTTCAATCGACTTCAACGCTTTCTTGATGGCCAGGTCCAGTTCATCGACATTGACCGGTTTGTGGATGTAGTCGAAAGCCCCGCCTTTCATGGCGTTGATGGTGGTTTCCATGTCGTGAAAGGCCGTAATCATAATGACTTTTACATTTTCATTCTCTTCCTTGAGCTCTTCCAGAACGGTAAATCCGTCCACGTCAGGCAGGCGGATATCCAGAATGACAACATCCGAAGCTTCCTGCACGTATTTATTTAAGCCATCGGTTCCGGTCAGCGCCGTTCTGACATGATAGCCCTCTTCGGTTAAATACAGATCCAGCGTTTCAACGATGGATGCATCATCATCAATAACCAGAATACTCGCCATAAAAAATAACCTTCACTATTCAACGTATTGCCGGATACTTTATCTCTTTATATCAGATTTTAATTTCTTGGAACATGACGTCTTTCACTGCAGGGTAATGTAACACAAACTTTCGTTCCTTTCTCCTTTTCACTGATAATTTCCAGTTTTCCCTGATGGACTTCCACAATTTTCAACACCTGTGAAAGCCCCAGACCCGTTCCATATTTCTTCTTTGTAAAAAAAGGATTAAACACATGGGGCATATCCGCCTCGTCAATCCCACAGCCGTTATCTTCCACCACCACGAGAACAGAAGGCGGCTGACTGCCGATACTGCGGGCGTATATGCGGATGTAACCCTTGTCCTCCAAGGCCTCACCCGCATTGCGGATAATATTGACGAAAGCGTCCGTAATCATCGCCACATCAACATTAACCATTGGAATTTCCTGTCTTTCAAGTCTGATATCTATTTGCTTGTCGTGAATAATTTTTTCGGACAGGGCGATGGCCTGCTCCAATATTTTATTGAGATCGACGGACGCTATTTTGGGATCAACGGGCTTCGCAAAAACCAGGACATTGTTAACCAGTTCTTCAAGGTGTTCAACTTCTTTCTGGGCAATTTTAAACCTTTTCAGATCATTGCCTTCCGGGTTCATCCGTTTTTCCAGAATCTGCAAACTCATCTTAATGGACGAAAGCGGATTTCGCACTTCATGCGCGATACCGGCGGAGAGCTGGCCCAGCGCGGCAAGCTTTTGACTGTTGTACAGTTTCTTTTCGAGATTCTTGAATTCCGTGATATCGCGCTGAACCAGAATGTAATGATCCGTCCCCACAACAGGAGCCGTGGTAACCATAATATTGACCTTGCGGCCTTCTTGCGTCGTCGTTTCAATTTCGTAAGGCGTGAATATTCCTTTTTTAGCATCCTCCCATTTGGACATTACGAAATTTTCGTCCTCCGGAGCGACCAGTTCCAGGAAATGCCTCCCCTTGAACTCGCCCTGCGACTTTTTGAATCCCGTGCTGATAAAATTAAGAATGCCGTCTTTGTCCACTTCATAAATTTTGTCCGGCAGGCTTTTCACGATGGATTGCAGATAATTATAAAGTCCTTCTATCTCTCGGCGTAATTCGATATTTTCTCCCAGTTCATTCTGCAGGGTTTCAGCGTATTCTCTCAGGGAGCGGGTCAATTCCTCCTCGTGTGAGATATCCTGAAGCGTTTCCATTGCCGCAATGATG
>CAZDYR010000195.1:0-5328 GCA_964509625.1 uncultured Smithella sp.
CCGTTTATGCTTCCAAAATGCAGGAACGCTCGATGTGTGATGTGCTATTCACGTTGTTGGTGTGAGAAATCAATTAAGTAAATTGAAGTATGCTATGGTCGAATACTAAATATTTGTCATAAAGTTGTCAAGAAGTTATTCGACTTGCAGATCATCTGAAAGATATTCATATTTGACATGATCGGCTAAAAGTAAAAAGTATGGCGATGTACAGGACAATGTTTCATTTTCGTGCAGCTGCCTTATTGGTGGAACCTGACTTGGCTCAAGCCTGGATTTCAGAATCCCCGGCGGGCTAATATACAATTCTTGACAGGCTGATTTCATCTTCATATACTCTCTAAAATCTGTAATCCATTAATAAAGGAGTTGACCCATCGTCTGGATAGTCTATGCCCTGCTGTGCGCCTTTTTCCAGGCACTGACCGACGTCTTCACCAAAAAGTATGCCGAAGGTTTGTCTGACGCCCATCTTACGCTGGCGCGATTTGTTTTTGCCCTGCCTGTTCTGTGGGTTTTATGCCTTATCGAGGGCATACCGGTTGTTGATAAAAGGATTGTCTTTGTTTATATTGCCGCGGCGCCCCTTGATCTTTATGCGTCGTTTCTCTATGTCCGCGCCCTGCGCGTTTCACCCATATCGGTCACGGTTCCCTTTCTCTCTTTCTCGCCGGCATTTCTAATCATTACCTCCTTTCTGATATTAGGCGAGCAGCCCGGTCTTTTCGGCATTTTGGGTATTCTGATGATCGTGGCCGGGTCGTATGTGCTGAATATTTCAGATAAGGAAAAAGGGTTTTTCTATCCGTTCACCAGAATCCTGAAAGAAAAGGGTTCCTATCTCATGCTGATGGTGGCCTTAATATACAGCATCACATCAAACTTCGGAAAAATGGGTGTGACTTATACAAGCCCGGTATTTTTCGCGGCAACTTACTATACCATTCTGTCGCTGATAGTCCTGCCAATGACTCTCCGGAATACAGCGATTCGCGGTTTGTTCAAACCGAAGCTTTTGTATATCGGCGTGTGCTCCGCCCTGATGATCTTTTTCCATTTTACCGCCATCAAACTCACCTACGTCAGTTATATGATCTCCGTGAAAAGGACCAGCCTGCTGTTCGGCATTGTCTTCGGCGTGCTGATTTTCAAAGAAAAGGGATTGAAGGAAAAGTTAACCGGCGGGGTGATCATGATTCTGGGGATCCTTTTCATAGCGTTTCTTGGAAAATGAAAAGGCAGATGAAAATCGCCAAATTTCATTTGATAATGCTGATCCGGCTATGCTAGTCTTCTCTTGAATCATTCTTTTCTCGCACATTAGCTGAACCGTGGCATTAGATTATTTATTGCCCATTTAATAATTAGCAAGTGGATAATTGTTCCATCTATGCAGATTGTTATGAAGGAATGTTTTCCACTTTTTACTTTGTTCGGCAAACAATGACAGGAGCGTGTGCGCACATGAGAAAGATTCAGATCAGTAAAGCGTTTACGTTAATCGAATCCGGTCCGGTTGTGCTTGTTACGACGCATGACGGAAAGAGGAACAATATCATGACGATCTCGTGGACCATGGTGGTGGACTTTACGCCGGTATTTGCCATAACCACCGGGCCCTGGAATTATTCCTTTGACGCTCTTTGTAAAACGAGGGAGTGTGTTATCGCCATTCCCACTGTTGACATGCTTGATAAGGTCGTTGGAGCGGGAACATGTTCCGGCGCTGATACAGACAAATTTGAAAAGTTCATGCTGACCCCTGTGAAGGGAAAGCATGTCAAGGCGCCCTTGATAAAAGAATGCCTGGCGAATGTCGAGTGCAAAGTTGTCGACATTATCAAGAAGCACAATATCATCGTCCTCGAAGGCGTAGCGGCGTACGTTGATCATTCACGAAAGGAGAAGCGAACTCTTCACGCGGTGGGCGATGGAACTTTTATTGTGGATGGGCGTAAGGTGGACCGAAAGGAAATGATGCGCTCAAAAATCCCATCCGGTCTCTAATATTCTAAAATATTTAAGGGGCCTGTTTGTTTCCGAAATTTTATACTATTCATGCTTCGCGGATCGAGTCATTAATTGCCTGACAGACGCATTCAGACGGACACGGCACCTTCCCTGAAAAACTAGACACTCTCTACTAACTAAACGAAAAGATTATAAAGATGCCATCACAAGTAAAAATGAAAGAATTTACTTGTATGGCGAGGATGTAATTGATACACAAACTAACCGAAATAGTCTTTACGGCTGCTGCGCTGAATATTATGCTCTTTGCCAGTGGTTGTGCTGTAACAATTGATTCAAAGATTAAAAGATAATTTTCGTTATACATTAAACTTAATGCAGATGCGAGAGGACATAAGGTTATATTCAATCCCGCTTAAGCCCGACGAGTGTTGATCTTGCTGCGATATAATGACGTTCCTTGCATGCCTCGACAGTTTGCTGCGAGGCGGCTGATAATTATTTATTTGTTGATGGACGATAGCGGATTCTGATGATGTTGCATATTCAAGTTATAACTCTGCCCAACGAACGTTTCCCGGCCTCCAGCCTGATCAACTGTCTTGCCGAAATCTGGCGGGAGCAGGGGCACAAAATTACGGTTGGTCCGGCAAGAAGGCTGAAGGCGGACATCGGCATCCTGCATATAGACCGCACGCGGATAGACGAAGCCTGGCTGCCGGAGAATCCCCGGGGGATTCCTCTTTTAAACGGGTCCCTGCTCGATATTTCCAAACGGCGAATCAGCCGAAATCTTCTTCAGCGCGATTCCGGATATAAAGGGCCGGTTATCATCAAGACAAATGCCAATTATTTCGGCTGGCCGGAACGGGCTTCCTCATCATCGCAGATAATGTTGCGATTTTATCATATGCTGATCAGGAAAAATATTCCATGGAGATGGACGCGTCTGTTTTTGCCCGGCAGTTATACGGTCATTGAAGCGATGGATCAGTTGCCCGCGTGGGTCTGGCGCAGAGATGATCTGGTGGTGGAAAAGTTTTTGCCCGAAAAGGATGGCGATGAATTCGTTTTGCGCACCTGGCTTTTCTTTGGCCCCAAAGAATACGGTGTACGGATGTTCAGCCGCCATCCGGTTGTGAAGGCGGGAGGAATCACACGGTATGAGTACATTGACGATTTCCCCGATTTTCTCAGAAAAGTTCGTGATGAACTGAAAGTAGATTTTGGCAAATTCGATTATGTGATGGTAAACGGCGAAGCCGTTTTGCTGGATGTCAACAAGACGCCGAGCATGACCACTGCAAACCCCTCAAGCGGCCATAGTCCGAATATGCTGAAACTGGCGTCCGGTCTGGAATGCTTTCTGGAAGGTAAGAAATGAATGTTTTGAAGCCCATCAAACCGTCTGCAAGCTTTTCCGAGTTGTATCCGCCGCAAACCGTTTACGCGCCCCGCAGCACATGGGCGCTGGCGAAGCGGGTTCTTGACCATCCCTTTCAGCTTGATTCAATAACCAGCTATACTGTGGCAATTATGGGAGACATGCCGCTGATCTGCCACCAAAACACGGTCACCCCCCTGATCCTGGATTTCTTCCGTGAGGCGGGACTGGAGCCGGCTGCATGGCTTGATACGTTCGAAACAGAAGAAGAGTCTGTGGCTGTTGCCCGGAGATATGCCGGAGATGGCAAAAAGCTTGTTTATGCTTATCCTCCTCCGCCGGACCTCCAGGAATCGGAATCGCTTCTGGTGCCGCTTTCTTTGTATGGCTGGCTCAATGACAAATTTAATCTGGCTAAACTCGTTGATATAGAGCATCAGCCCCGGCATCATTTGATCCAAACGCATTGTTTAAACAGTTTATATGATTTTTTGCCGGGCTGCGAAATATACGTCAAAGCCTGCCATCAGAAAGCTAACGGTTCCGGAGAGGATGTCCGCTACTGTCCGGATCAGGCCAGCCGCAAGGCCGCCCTGGAATGGCTTGATTCCCGGAATGACGGGCTTTCGGGCGTCCGAGTCGAGGAAGCGGTAGATGTCGATGAATGCTGGTGCTTAAGTCTGGCTGTCATGGAGTCCGGCATCCGGTATCTTGGCGCGGCAACCCAGATTTTTTCCGAACCGGCGCGTCAGTCCGGAAGCCGGATCGATCCGGATCATCTGCCGCCGGGTTCCGTCATCGAGATCGCAAAAACAATCGCTCAGCGTGCACGCGCGATGGGATACCAGGGGATTGCGGGTTTTGACATCGGGACGACGTCATCCGGAAAAGTGTTTGTCTTTGACCTCAATTTTCGTCTTGTGTCCAGCACACCGCTGGTTTTGTTGCATGAGGCGGCTGCCAGCAGAATCGGCGCCAGAATTTCGCAGACATGGAGCCAGCAATGCAAAGGAGAACTTGCCCCGGCACTGGAACGCCTCCGGAAATTTGCGCAAAGCGGGACATTTATGCCTTTACGTCTTTATGAGGCGACTGAGATAAGCGGCGGACAGAGCGTGATTACCGGCATGGTGGTAGGCAAAACCCTTGCGGAAATTGAAACGATTAGCGCGGATATGCATGAAGCAATTGGAAGATGATTGGAGGGTTGGCTATTTTTCGCAGCTGTTGCGTAATGAACTGCCTGCAGAGGATAAAAAAGGCAGAGCCGTTAGACTCTGCCTTTTTGATTCCATGGTAAGAACCATGGATTTTTAAATCCTATGAAAACGGATTTATTTCTGAAGTTTTCTTTTGATTGCCGTCAAGCCCAGCAGACCCAAACCCAGAAGCAACATGGTGAGCGGTTCGGGAACGGCCCTGCTCTGAACGGTCAGCGTAGCTGTCTCAATTTCAACACCCCATAAATCTTCGATAGCTATGGAGACGAGCATATTGGCGGCAAGATATGGTGTAACATTGAAAATTGTTGTTGTCAGGTTCTGGTTAACATTGCCGGAGCCAGGTTGGTAATTCCAGTTTGTATAGCCTGCCAGCTGAATCAGAGCTCCTAAAAGATTTCCGTTAAGATAGACAAGGTCCGTTTCGCCATCCAATTCGTTCCCGGGGCCGTCTACGTCATCTGCAATAATACTAAGGGTTGCGTAGACGGGAGCGATTTCGGAGAAATCGTAGGTATGACTCCATTCAATGGTTCCACCAATTGAATACGCATAGACGTCAATCGTTTCGATATAAGTGGCCTGGCTGATTCCTGGCAGGGCAAGTGAAAGAATAAATAAAACCGCAAACATCAATTTTTTCATCACAAATGCCTCCCTTCTTTGATTCGTTAAAAAAATTGCAATATTAAACCAAATCAGCGACACACTTTCAGCAAACCACCACGGTGAAAAACCTTAAGAATATTCATT
>CAZDYR010000196.1:0-5318 GCA_964509625.1 uncultured Smithella sp.
GCGGGAAATTCACACTGGAGTGGTGTTTGACGGCAATCACCAAACGGCTGACCTGATGAAAAAAAGGGTAAACAAATTGCCCGCCTAAAGCTGTTTGTCCATCCGATGATTTGAAATTCACCAAGCTGAATGGAGATTTCAAAGGTTTTCACAAAAGCGTCGTCTTGCAACTTCATGAGATAAGAAACCAGAATCATGTAATCGGAGGATGAAGCAGGCAGAAACTCGGTAATTCCTTCCACGGCAGATAGAATAATCGCTTGCACCATGTCCATATCGTTTTCTCCTCCCGCTGCTTCAGAACTTTATTGTTAAGCCGGCCAGGAATGTCCAGTCCGTTTCGGACAATGTCAGGCCGTACTTGACGCCTGCGTCGATCATGATTTTTTCCGTGATGTTATAGGAAACGCCGCCCAGCACGAAGGCCGGATGGTTTTCGCTTTCCGGATCGGGATTTCTTTCCATGCCGACGTTGGCCAGGAGCTTCAGGTCTTTGATGACTTCTACTTCTGCTGCCATCGAGGCATGCCAGATGTCTTTGCGCTCCTCGAAGACGTTTTCGTTGCGGAGATAGCCCGCGTTGACATGAACGGCAAAAAAATCAAATTCTTTGGTGCCGACCAGAAAGAGACGGCAGCCGGCGCGTCCCGCACCCAGTCCCTTGTCTTCGTCGCCGGCCGGGATGGTGACCCCCGGTTTGACGGCCAGCGACCAGCCGTGTTTTTCAAAAAAACGCCATTTGACGTCGAAGGTGATATCCGAAATCCCGTCTTCGCGTTCGATACGCGCATCGTTTTCTTTTACGGAATACCAAACGTAAGGCAATCCCACAACGACATCCAGCGAATCGAGGAGGCCGATGGTAATGCCCACGCTCACATCGCCGCCTTCCGCTTTGAGAGTTGTCAATTCATCCACTTTGTCCTTGTCGTAGAAATAGGAAAACCCGACTTCCACCTGGCCTTTACCCTTGCCCTGAGTGCCTGTGTCGTCCGTGACCAGCGGATGGCCTGCAAATGCAGAGGTTGTCATTATGAAAAATCCCATTACCGATAATATTAAACACTTCATTCTTGCTTCTCCTTTTTGTATTTGTAAAGAACGGTTTGATTTATTTATGAAAGCCGGACCAGCCGGTCTTTTCCGTCGTTGTTGTTCTTTGAGCACGCACATCCTGGACACCCCGCGCAAGGGCCTTTCTTCTGCAGATAACTTCTGTAGAAGACCCATCCCGCTGCCGCCAGAATTCCCACCGCCAGCAATACATCCACTAAATTCATATCCATCTCCTTTTAATCTCCCCCTTTTCTAGTGGGGGATTTGCCCTTTCATGATGACGGTTATGAAAACCGCAGACCGGTTTAAATCCACCCACCCCTCCTTTAGAAAAGGAGGGCCACTGCGCCTTCGGTGTAATCCGCTCCGCCACTCCTCTCGCCAACTCGCGTGACCCTCAGGTCATCAGGTGGTTAAAAAGGAGGGAGTAAAAGTATCTTTGTTCCTCCAACCTTTCACCTTGAACCTATAGCCCCATCATCCGTCCTCCCTGGTAAATGATAAACGCAACAATCCAAGCCAGGATGCTCTGATAGGCAACTGCTATGCCTGCCCACTTCCAGGTGCCGAACTCCTGTTTGAGCGCGATCAGCACGATGAAACAGGGCAGGTACAGAAGAACAAATGCCATGAACGCGTATGCCGAAAGCGGCGTGAACGCTTTGGCGATGACACCCTGCAGTCCCTTGGCTTTTTCGTCTTCTTCCGCGCTGATTGAGGCAATCCCGAATGTCGAAAAGACATTCCTACCCGCGTTGATAAACGTACCGGTGAAGGAGATGCCGATGCCCTTGATGTCATCAGTGAAAGAGGGTGCGTCTTCTTTCTTTTTTTTGTCGGCTTTGGCCAGATAGACTTCACCCATTGAAGACACCACGATTTCTTTCGCGATGACACCAGTGAGGAGCGATGTGGCGGCTTCCCACGTGCCGAATCCCAGTGGTTCAAAGACCGGCGCGAGAGTCTGTCCGGCTTTGCCCAGATAGGAATCCTTCTTGGATTCAACGCCCCACGGCATATTAAGGCCGAACCAGACAAAGACCGAGACCGCCAGAATCCACGTGCCGGCTTTGATCAGAAAATGTTTTCCCTTCTCCCAAGTATGAATCATCAGGTTCTTGAAAGACGGCATCCGGTAGGGCGGCAGCTCCATGATGAATACCGGTGCTTCACCCCGAAAGAGTGTCCTTTTAAAGATCCAGCCCATCAGCACGGCCAGCAAGATGCCCAGGACGTAAATCGACCACAGGATGGTTCCCGCCCAGGCGGAGAAAAACGCGCCGGTAAAAACCACATATACCGGCAGGCGCGCGCCACAGGACATGAGCGGAATCAAAAGCGCGGTCAACGCTTTGTCGCGAGGATTTTCCAGCGTCCGCGTGGCATACACGGCGGGCACGTTACAGCCGAATCCCAAAAGCAGCGGAATAAACGATTTGCCATGCAGGCCGATGGCATGCATCATTCGATCCATCACAAACGCCGCCCGCGCCATGTAGCCGCTTGCTTCCAGCAGTGTGATGAAAAACATCATGACGAAGATCAGCGGCAGAAACACCAGAACGGCGCCAACGCCGGCGATTATGCCTTCGGTCACCAGCGAAATTGTCCAGTCCGGCGCAGCGAGAAGCGTCATCAAAGCAGTGGCCCAGCGTGTAAGCGGCCCTGTGATCAGGGCATCGAGCCAGTCGGTAAAAGGCCCGGCAATGTCGAAGGTCAGCTTGAACATCAGCCACATGGCCAGAAGGAAAACGGGAATGCCAAGATAGCGGTTGAGGACGACGGCGTCGATCCGTTCAGTCAACTCTCTAATTTTCTTGTCAGGTTTTTGGAGCGCCTCGCGGGTGAGTCCCGCCGCCAGCCCGTAACGCGCATCCGCGATCAGCGCCTCCATGTCCTCACCGTGCGCCGCTTTAAGATGTTTGATTGCCTTTGTCAGAAACGGCGCATCCCCCGCCACGGCATAATCTTGTAAAACACGCTCGTCATGCTCCAGAATCTTCAGCGCCAGCCAGCGCAAGGGCAGATGTCCGGCTAAAACATCGGGGTGATCCTTTAAATCCTCGCCTATGTCAGCAATCGCCTTTTCGATGTCCTCTTCAAACGACACGGCTTTGGGTTTATGTGTTTCCGGGCTGTCGGCAAAGGCCACAGCGGTTTCCACCAGCCGGTCGATGCCCTCGAGCTTTGTTGCTACCGTTGGAATTACCGCGCAGCCTAAAATCGACGACATCTTTTCCGCATCGATGCGGAATCCTTTTTGTTCGGCCTCATCATGCATGTTGAGCGACATCACCAGGGGGATCTCCAGCTCCAGCAACTGCAGCGTAAAATAGATATTGCGCTCCAGATTAGTGGCGTCCACTACATTGATGATCACGTCGGGTTTTTCATGCACCAGATAGTCGCGGGAAATCACTTCTTCCTGTGTATAGGGGCTTAGGCTGTACGTGCCCGGCAGATCGACCAGCGTGATGCTGCGTCCCTGATGGACAAAGTCGGCAAATTTTTTCTCAACCGTCACGCCCGGCCAGTTGCCGACATGGAGCCTCGCGCCCGCGATGGCGTTGATGAGCGTGGATTTGCCCGCGTTGGGATTGCCTGCCACCGCAATGGTCAGATTTTTCTTTGCCGATGAGTTGTTGTTTTGTTCTTTAGTCATAGTTATAACGCTGCCTCCACGTCAATGGATTTGGCTTCCCCCCGGCGCAGTGAAAGCGAATAATTTTTAATCCGGACTTCAATGGGATCGCCCAGCGGCGCGACTTTTTCGACGCGTATGTCTGTACCTGCCACCACGCCCATATCCATAAATCTGCGCTTGAGCGCGCCTGCGATATTAATTTTTAATATCTTTCCGGATTGTCCCGGTTTTAAATCCGCCAGTGTCATCCTTCATTCCTCCTCACATAAATTTTCATTGCTGCACCGCGTCCCAGAGCGATCCGTGATTCATCCACCTTCAGAACCAGCGGGCCGGTTCCGCTGTTGGTAATCATCTCGATTTGTTTTCCCGGCCTCAGTCCCATATTCACCAGATGATCCGAAGCCTGGCTTTGCGCCCCGCCGTGGCAGGGACAATTTTCGCATTGTCCGCAGCAGATCTTTTGACTGTGACTGTGAAGGTGCTCATACCCATGTTGGTGTCTGTGTTTTTGTTTGTTATGATATTCATTTGCCGGTCCGGAATTACGATCCACAATTTCCGCCGTTTCTCCTTCCTGTAATAAACCCAATGGTGACATTATCGATTCTCCTTCTTTATGTTTTTATTGAAAATGATAATCATTATCAATAATGGGTTAAAAAAATGCTGATCCTCAATCAGCCGGTAATTCAAGGCTGGATGCATCCAGCCTATGTAGAAACATGCTTCTCTCTTTTTCCTCCACAGGGAGAAGCCGTGTTGCAATTACCTTTTTTATGACAGCCTTTCAGGTCATGCGATCTGTGCAAGTGAAGCGCGATACCGTGCGCTATATGGTAAATCCAGTATTATCGATGAGTTCTGGATATGGACCTCCACCGGAACGGCGGCTTTTATGGCGCTTTTGGTCATTGCGACAAAGTTCCCCGGTGTGGAATGACAAAACAGGAATAAGACGTAATTTATTTACTCCTCCGCTTTCATTCTGCACTCATCGCAGTTCCCATACAGATACATCTCGTGATCCGTCAGTTGAAAGCCATGACTTTCCGCAACCCTTTTCTGTAATTCTTCAATAACGGAATCCATCACCTCAACCGTCTTACCGCATCTCTTGCATACCAGATGATCATGATGCGGATGGTTATAGCAGTGCTCATAACGCATCACCCCGTCACCGAAATCCACTTCGCGGGCCAGGCCCGCCTCCACAATCAGTTTTAGCACCCGGTAAACCGTGGCCTGGCCGATAGATGGATCACTTTTCTTGACAATGTCGTAGAGTTGCTCGGCGGTGATATGTTCTTCTTGCTTTAAAAATGCGTCCAAGAGCATCCCGCGCTGCGGTGTTTCCCTAAGATTCTTCTTAATCAGATAATTATCAAAAATTTCTCTTTCGCTTCTCATGGCTGCCTTTCTATATGCAAATGATAATCATTATCATTAATGGTTAAATACAGGAGTTCGGGATGACTGTCAAGGATAATTTCATTTCAAAGAATTTTATTTATTGAAACTAAAATCTGCTTGACATTGTTTGCATCAAATTGTATTGTTCAAAATACAATTTGATGCAAATTATAATTGAGTTTAGTCAAAAGGAGAAGAATGATGA
>CAZDYR010000197.1:0-5298 GCA_964509625.1 uncultured Smithella sp.
TCAAACCGGCATGGCCGTATTGATCATAGATTTCCCGTTTTTGTCTGTCGCTTAAAACTTCGTAGGCTTCGGCCGCCTCCTTGAATTTTTCTTCCGCCTGCTTGTTTCCCGGATTTTTGTCGGGATGGCACTGCATGGCAATTTTCCGGTAATTTTTCTTGATCTCTTCATCGGAAGCTGTTTTGCCGACGCCCAGAATCTCGTAATAATCCCTCTTGGTCATGCGCTTTGTTTTGCTTCCTCCGCTTTCATCTTAGTGGTAAGCGCGTTTATCAACTCCGCGTTGCCGGTTTTTTCCAGAGCATACTTTGCGAATGAATATTTTTTAAGTTCTGAGGCCTTGCGCGCGATGGTTTCCCAGTCGCTGTTCTGAAGTTGAAGGCCGAGCGCCCGGGCTGCCTGCTGGAAAATAAACGCGTCTCCATTTTCCAACGCGAAATCTTTAATCTTCTGCATGCCGGCCTGATGTCCGGCTTTGGCATAAAAATCCAGGGCATCGGAGTAAGCCCCCGCTTCAAAGTACAAATCCCCGTAATGGGTCAGAGATGCGGCGGAAGTCTTGTCAATATATAATATTTTTTGTTTTAAACGGTAGTCCGGCAGTCTTGTTGCGCTCAAAGAGCTCCTCCTGAAAAAAAATTACGCGGTGCAGATAAACACCGCGTAATTAAACAATGGTTCAGCTTTTGTCAATGGCTCCGCGAAATATTATTTTACCAGGCGGGAGAAGGCCTCCTCATACTTTGCCCTGGTTTTTTCGATAATGTCCGGCGGCAGTTCGGGCGCCGGCGGTTTCTGGTTCCAGTGAATGGAGAGCAGATAATCTCGCAAAAACTGTTTATCAAAACTTTTTTGAGCGCGGCCTTCTTCATAGTCGTCAGCAGGCCAGAAACGGGACGAGTCGGGTGTCAGTAATTCATCAATCAGAATCAATTCGTTGCCGATCAGGCCAAATTCCATTTTAGTATCGGCAATGATAATGCCGGCTTTTAATGCGATGGCTGCCGCCCTTTCATAGATTGCCAGAGACTTTTTAATGACTTTGTCGGTGAGTTCCGCACCGACAATATCTTCCATTTCCAAACGGGTGATCGGCGCGTCGTGATCGCCCTCCGGTGCCTTGGTGGTCGGCGTGAAAAGCGTCTCGGGCAGTCTGCAGGATTCCTTCAATCCCCCCGGCAGTTTGATGCCGGAGATGGACTGGCTGTGGCGGTAATCATTCCAGCCGGAACCCGACAGATATCCGCGCACAATGCATTCCACCGGAAGCGGCGTCGCCTTTTTAGCCATCATGCTGCGGCCTTCCAGACTTTCAAAATAAGGCGCGCATTCGGGAGGGAAATCGGCCGCGTCCGTCGAGATGATATGGTTGCCGATGATGTCTTCCATCTGTTTAAACCAGAAGGCGGACATCTTGTTGAGGATGATACCCTTACCCGGAATGGGATTGGGCATAATAACGTCAAAGGCGGAGATCCGGTCGGTGGCCACCAGCAGCAGGTGATCTTTAACGGCATACAGGTCGCGCACTTTGCCGCTTTTAATGAATTTCAGTTTCGGGAAATTCGTCTTTGAAATACTTTTGGTCATAGTCAGGCTTCTCCTTCAGCGCACGGAGGGGTTATATTGTTTTTCATGGCCGATAGTGGACGTCGGTGTCCGGCCGTAATTATGGCCGGGCAGGACTTTGGTATCATCAGGCAGCGTGAAAAGTTTTGTTTTGATGGCGTTATACATGGTTTGCCATGAACCGCCGGGCAGATCCGTCCGGCCGACCGCTTCCACAAAGAGCGTGTCGCCGGTAAAAACGTAACCGGGTGTGTACAGGCAGATGCCTCCCGGAGAATGTCCGGGGGTATGAATGACTTTCAGCTCGACATTGCCCACCGAGATGGTCTGGCCGTTCTGCACCAGGATGTCGGGAGGAGGCGACTGGGCCGCGCCAAACATCCGCAGCATGGCAACCGGCGTGGAGGTAAGCATGACGGCGTCATCCGCGTGCACAATGATTTTAGCGCCGGTCAGCTTTTTCATTTCCGCGTTGCCGCCGATATGATCCACGTGGCCGTGCGTATTGACAATATAATTGATCTTCAGTTTGTTTTTGGCGGCCGTCGCCGCAATGTCGCGCACCTGATCAGCCGGATCAATAACCAGCGCGTCTCCGGTTACAGTGTCACCGACAAGATAGGCGAAAACAGCCATGTTGCCAACCTGCATTTGCTCAATGAACATAATGACTCCTTTGAAATATGGGAGCGTAAGCTATCATGATTATGTGGAATCCGTCAAACTAAATCAGGCGTCGCAATACAGTTCCGAAAAAACCGTCTGTCTGGTGATGATGGGGATAAGCCCTGAAAAAACCGTTCTGATCGAAAAACGTGTTTAAACTGACTGAATGCGTGGTTTCGATTTGAAACTGCGGGGAATCGGCAAAAAAATGCCGCACCACGTCATCATTCTCCTGTGACAGCAAAGAGCAGGTGCAGTAAATCAGGCGACCGCCTTTTTTAACGGCCATAGAGGCGTTTTGCAAAATTTTTTTCTGAATTATTGCGAGAGGTTGGATATCGCCTGCTTTTAACCGCCATTTAATTTCCGGATTGCGCCTGAGTGTGCCGGTTCCGGAACAGGGCGCGTCCACCAGGACATGATCGAATGTTTCAACGAGCCCCGCCGGCAGTGGATGTTTCAGATCAGCCCTGAGGGTTTCGATGATCGAAATCCCCATTCGTGACGCGTCTTTTTTTAATTGCGTGAGTTTCTCCGCGTCACGGTCCAGCGCCGTAATCCGGCCTTTCTGATTCATGAGGCAGGCCAGATGTGTGGTTTTGCCGCCGCTTCCCGCGCAGGCATCCAGAATGGATTCACCGCTTTGAGGGCCGGCCAGATAAGAAACCAGTTGAGCCGCCTCATCCTGGAGCCGTAAAAGGCCCTCTTTAAAAAATATCGTTTTTTGCACGGGCCGCGGAGGATCGTGAAGGGTGATGCCGTCGGGTGAAAAACGCGTCGGCGCGCAGCTGAAATCTTCAGCTTTGAGTTTTTCCATAAGCTCCGTCCTGGAAATTTTCAACGTGTTCACGCGGAGAGTCAGCGGCGGGAATTCATTGTTTTCCCGGCATAGCGCCAGAGCTTCTTCGTGACCGAAAGCAGGGAGCCATCGTCTGACCAGCCAAAGCGGATGAGAGTGAAACGCCGCGATATATTCCGCCGGATTTTTCTCCGGGGAAGGGAAGGTGATTTTATCGGCATTGCGCAGATAGCTGCGTAATACGGCGTTTGTCAAACCATCAGCCGCCGGAGCGATTTTCTTTGCCGTCTTGACGGCTTCATCCACCACCGCAAAGGCCGGCAGCCGGTCGCTGAATTTGAGTTGATAAAGGCCGGTGCGCAGGATATTCTTGACGCTCTCTTCCATTTTGGCATAATCGCCGCGATACAGCTGTGTGAGAATCCAGTCCAGATGCGCCTGCATCCTCAGAACCCCATAGACCAGATGCGTCAACAGCCGTCCGTCCGCGGTGCCGGAGAGATTTTGTTCATCCAGGCAGGCATCCAGGAGGCTTCCCGCAAAAGCCTGTGTTTGTGAAACCGCGTTTAAAACGTCCACGGCCTGATGGCGGATTGTTTTTTTCATGTTTTTGCAAAAATTTTAACAGGGCTTGTTTTATCCGGATATCTGCCTCTCACACTCGCATAAAAACCAGCGATGCTTCTCATATCGTTTTCAATATCGCCTGTCGGATGAAACAGAGGGCCTGCTCCGCCTGATTTGGTTTCGTAATCAAGGAAAGCAAGCAGAACGGGGACGCGGGCACCCGCCGCGATATGATAAAAGCCCGATCTCCACCCGTCTGTTTTGTGGCGTGTGCCTTCCGGAGCCAGTGCCAGAACAAAATTTTTGTTCTCATCAAACATCCGGACCATTTGATCTATGGTATGGTGAGCGGATGTCCTGTCAACCGGCAGGCCGCCCAGCCACTTCATCAACCCGGCAAACGGCCGTCGGAATAATTGATTTTTGGCAACGAAACGGGCATCAAGTCTGAACGCGAAGGCCAGGAGAATACCGTAGAATAAGTCCCAGTTGGACGTGTGCGGCGCCACAATGACAACGTACTTTGCCCGGTCGGGCAGCCGTCCGACTATTTTCCAGCCCGATATCTTCAGAAGCAACAGGGAGAGTCCCCGGAAAATATTTTTTAAAACAGGCGTATTAAAAATCGTATAACGCGTCATGATAATCTCCGGTCTGGATGATATCAGGCTGATTGTCTCCTTATGCTTTCCTACGGGCCTTTTGCCTTTATCCTTTGGCCTTTATCCTTTATCCTTTGTCCTTTATCCTAAAATACTTCCCGGTGTTATCCTGTAACCGCGCAGAAAGTCGCCGATCGGCATTCTCTTTTTCCCGGCTAACTGAACGTCTTTTAATATCACGTAACCGTCAGCCGCAGCTACAGGCAATCCCGAAGAAACGGGAGAGGAGATCGTCCCGGATGGCTGCAGGATTTCCGCCGGCAGGGCTTCCGCCGAAAAAATTTTCAGAGTCTGTCCGTCTAAGGAGGTATAGGCCGCTGGTGCGGGGCAGAGGCCGCGGATAAGATTGACAATGCTGCGGGTGTTGCTGTTCCAGTTGATTCTGCCCGTTTCTTTGGTCAGGCGGGGCGCATACGTTACGTTTGCTGCGTCCTGTGCTTGCCTCCGGACAGAGCCGCTGATGACCTGATCGATGGTTTTAAGGAGTAAACCCGCGCCCAGACGGGCCAGGCGGTCATGCAATTGACCAAAGGTTTCCTCCGGTCCAAGCGGCGTTTCTTCCTGCAGCAGAATGTCTCCGGAGTCCATGCCTTCGTCCATCAGCATAATGGTCACTCCGGTTTTTGTTTCACCGCGGATGATGCTCCAGTTAAGCGGCGCGGCGCCGCGGTACTTGGGCAGGAGCGACGGGTGGATGTTTACACATCCTAACATCGGGAAATCAATGATTGCTTTGGGCAGGATCTGACCGAAGGCTGCTACAACCACCATGTCGGGATGGAGCTGCCTGAATGCTTCCAGAAAAGAAGGGTCTTTCACTTTGACAGGCTGTAAAACCCCAAGACCCAATTCCAGGGCAAGCCGCTTGACCGGGGGAGCTATTTCCTTTTGTCCCCGTCCGGCGGGACGGTCCGGCTGCGTGACAACCGCGACAATCGGGTATTGACTGTTATTTAACATTTCCAGGGCGGGCAGGGCGAAATCCGGCGTCCCCATGAAGATAATGCGTGGCTTGGTCATCAGGTCGCATACATC
>CAZDYR010000198.1:0-5285 GCA_964509625.1 uncultured Smithella sp.
GTGTATGGCATATTAGTGGATGGTGGATGGTGGATGGTGGATAAAAAAATCCGGTAATTCTCTTTCAGTATACAGATATTTTCAAGGCACCACATCCTGCAGGTTTTCTGTCAGATAAAGCAGCTTTTAACGGCCTGTTGCCCAAATACCCTTTTCGTTTGCCTGCTGTGTGCCCTCCGGGTAAAAGTGTTTTGAATAAATCCAAGGCCGGCGAAAGGTCATGACAAAACTCGCCTGAGGCTCAAACAGTTGTCATGACTGATCTCTCACTGCGCCTTGATTTACACAAAAAAACGCTTTCAATGGACGCTCAAAGGGATATCGTTTGGGCAACAATCCGTTAATACTTGATGATTCCTCACGGCATCTGGCGTCCATGAGGAATATACGCTACCCTTCGATATGCTGCCGGGCGGTACTGAGGGCGATTTCTTTGTCTTTGGTCCATAACCGCCACTCGGGTTTTGCGGTGTGCGGGCCCTTATCTTTCTCACGGCCTCTGGAGTAATACCAACGGCCAAATCGCTCCACGGTCGCGAAGGGATGCGTGCCGGTGCACAAAACACTGCATACCCGAGCCTCCTTAAAGTAAATCGTTTCCTCCGGCTCTTCTTCTCCTGTAAGGTCTGAGGGCACAACAATCCGGGACACATCGACACCCCGCGCTTCCTGTTGATCCAGCCACTCTGAAATGGTCATGTTTGTTTATCTCCTTCCCCGTCATGTCATCAGAAAAAAACGCCGTCAGTCGTGATGCTGATGGCCTCGTTCTTTACGGACAAAAAGCGCGCAGTCCATTTCGGAACTGTTAAAGACATCCACGGAAGGCATGCGGGCCGATTTGAATCCCATCGCGCGGCAGCCATAGGGAAACTTTGCCTCGTAGGTAATATAAAAGTGCTCACAGAAAAAACAATTAATGAGCGTGCCTGCCGTTTTATCGCCTTCCATCCTTTTATCCTTGAACCTTTGTGCACCGGCATGCGCCGGTCTCCGCGCTTCGCGC
Source organism: uncultured Smithella sp. (assembly GCA_964509625.1). Taxonomy (GTDB): domain Bacteria; phylum Desulfobacterota; class Syntrophia; order Syntrophales; family Smithellaceae; genus UBA8904. The sequence goes on from CAZDYR010000198.1 coordinate 1,007, forward strand.
TGCGCTTTTGCCTTTAGCCTCTATCCTTTGTCCTTGTGCCTTGCGCCTTGTGCCTTGTGCCTACGCTTCCACCAGTTTCTCCAGAATCAGTTTGTCCTCCAATTGCCTGTTGGCTTCCTCCAGCTTTTCCTGCGCCGCATAAACCGCTACGGCTCTTGCTTTTGCCGCCTGCTCAAAATAGCCGGCAAGCGCCTCTCTTACTTTGCGCGAATCAGCGGAAAATATCTGATCCCTGAAGGACTGACGCATCTGATCGGTCGCGCCGGAAAAATGGCGGATCATGGCGACATAACCGCGCCCTGACGGATCCAGGGGTTTGTCGAGCGCGCTGATCGTGCTGATGACGGCTTTTTCCATATCCTCGGCGGACATATCGTTTTCAGAATAGAATTTCTGCGCCTGCTGAAAGACGTTCAGCGTTTCCGTAATGTGCGGATCACGATAGGAAAGAAAGGCGAAAATGCCCAGCATCGCGTCAAAGGAAGACATGCCGCCGTAAGCACCGCCCTGAACACGGATATGTTTATAAAGGTAACTGTTGGAAAGTTCCCGGGAGGCCAGCATCAAAAGAGCGGCGGACGGATCATTGTAGGCCGGGGCTTTCATGGCCCGGGCAACGTAGGATACCTGTGTGGGAACGGCAATCCCCGCGTAAACCGGCTTAAGCGACGGAAGCCCTGTTTCGTCCGCGTGCCCCCCCACAGGCAGTTTTTCCAGCAGTCCGACAACATGGTCGCCTGCGAGTTTCAAGCCCCCGGCTTCGGCCGTAAGATTGATCGTAAGGTTGTGCCTGTTAAAGACAATCTGCTTCAGCCGTTCAATCTTTTCTCTCAAACTTTCCTTAGACGCCTCGAAATCGCCCGATTGCCGCTCGACAAAACGCAACTGGCTCCGGCCATGCCATTGTTCATCGCGGTAAGCAGGGAGCGTGAGCGCCGCGCCCGCCGCCCGCCGGGCGAAGATATGCCCATTCGGGACAATGGAGGATTGAATGCTGTTCTTCCGTTCTGCGATTAAATCCCGCATTCTCGCGTCCTGGCTCAGATCTCCGTGACACAGGATATCGCAAACCGTGCTGAACGCTTCCGGAACATTTCGATAAAGCGCCTTAAAGGAAAAAATCATTTTCTGCCAGGTGCCGGAGGCGTTGACGTCAAAGCCCGCCGTCAGATCGTAACCGAAGCCGCCCATCGTAAGAGCGATCCGCTTGGCCATTTCGTCATACGAATAAGCCCCCGCGCCCATGCCGCACATAATCTTTCCCAAAAGCGGCAGATAGGCCTGCAAATCTTCCGGCACATGGGCGATATCAAAAGCCAGATCCACATAGGCGATGCCGTTGGTGAAGAGGTCATGCTCCAGGGTGACCACGGGGGCAAGCGACGCCTGCCGTGTCGGAATAAGCTCCACCTGACGGGGGATATCATCCAGTTTTAATTTGGGCAGACTCGCCGCGGCTTCGGGTGCATCCGTTTCCGACTGGAATATTTTCAGCTTGGCCGCCTGCTCGTCGATTTGCCTCAACTGCTCTTCCGATAAACCGGCTTTCAAAGCGGTCATCTTCTGCTTCAGCTTGGCATCATTCTTCCGGCTGAAGTCGGGATCCGGCTCCATCACGGCGAGCAGCCGGTGGGGATTATCCACCAGCCACTTCCGGGTTAAGGCCTGGAAAACCTGAGGATCATCCTTCCATAACTTCCGGATATTTTCTATGGCCCGTGAAAAGTCCAGACCGATCAGAGGATCGCCGTCATAGAGCCAGGTTTGAAAAACGTTGCCCATGAGCGTAATCCCGTAAGGATAAGAACCGCGGGATATCTCTTTGCCGTGAAATTCAACCTGATGCAGAATCCCTTCAATCAAGTCCGGGTCAAATCCGTCGGCAGCTATTTGCCGCAGGGTCTCGTGAATAAGCTGCTCAATCTTCCCGATATCGGAGGTTTGCACATTGCGCAAGCCGGCGCAGAACATCAACTGCTTCAAATCCGATTCCATCCCGCTGACCGGCGACATGTCTTCGCCTAAATTGGAATCGATCAGCGCCTTGCGCAGGGGGCTGGCCGCGCTTCCCACCAGCAGACCGGAAAGAATTTCCAGCAAAAGCGCCGTTTCAAATTCCCTGTTTTCCGCCAGCATCCAGGCGATGTTGACAGTCGTTTTGCGATCCAGCGGTTCGCCTTCATCCACCGGATAGGTGCCGGCCACGCGCCGCGGCTTGCTGAAGAACGGCTGGCTCGCAATCGCGGAGTCCACGTCGACGCGATCGAATCCGGCCAGCATTTCCGCCAGAAACTCCAGATGCTCGGGGGTTGGTATGTCTCCGTAAATAAAAAAACGCGCGTTGGTCGGTGAGTAATATTTACGATGAAAGTCGCAAAATTGCTCGTAGGTGAGCCGCGGAATCACATCCGGGTCGCCGCCGGAATCCAGCGCGTACACCGTGTCCGGATAAAGATTTTCCTGGATGCTTTTATACATCAGAGAATCAGGCGACGAGTAGGCGCCCTTCATTTCATTATAGACAATGCCGGAGATGATCAGATCGCTTGTGAGATCTCCGGGGATGGACAATTCCAGATGATGACCTTCCTGCAAAAAAGTTTCCTTAAGCATCCGGGGATGCAGGACGAGATCCGTGTAGACCCTCGCCAGATTATAAAAGTCCGCTTTGATCTGGCTGGCCGCCGGATACAGGGTTTTATCCGGATAGGTGAATGCGTTGATGAACGTCTGCATGGTGGAGCGCATCAGCTCTTTGAATGCGTCCTTGAGCGGATATTTTTCCGATCCCGCCAGCACGGAATGTTCCAGAATATGGGGCAGTCCCGTGGAATCGGCGGGCGGCGTGCGAAACCCTATCGCGTATAAATTTTCCCGGTCAAACGCGTGGAGATGCAGAATTTTCGCGCCGGTTTTCTGATGCTCGATCTCGTAGGCGGTCAAACGCGCGGCCGGGATGGCTTCCACCCTCAGGACTTTAAATCCCTTGAACAGGTCGCCGGCACGCAGGGTCGGCTGCGGAACGTTGGATTGCTTCATTCGCTAAATACTCCTTCTTGTGTGTATATCCCGCTTAAACAGGACGAGTGCTGATTTTCAGCAGTTTGCTGCGATGAAATGGTTTTTTTACATAACCCGCTGATCCGGGGCGGGATTGTCCATTGAGATTATTCCTGCTCCGGGCAACTCTGAATCGTAACCCGGCGGTTTTGGGCCCGGCCTTCCGGCGTACCGTTGTCGGCGACTGGCAGGGAGGAACCGGCCCCTTTAATCACCAGGCTTTGTTCATTGACATTATATTTTTCAGCGAGAAGCTTTTTAACGCTCTCAGCCCGCCGCCCGGATAATACCATATTGTAATCGTCTGAACCGACATTGTCCGTGTGGCCGGTGATCATGAGTTTTGCCTTTGGATATTTTACCAGATATTCCATCATGGTTTGTATTTTACTTTCAGGCAGATAATCGACACGGGTCGAGTTGGTTTCAAATTCCACGCTGATGTTCACGCAGCCGGGTTTGCCAAAGTCGCTGATCACCGGTGATTTAGAAATCGATTTACGCCGTGGAGCGGAAATCACCGGTTTTCTGGCGACCATTTGCTCCTTGGCGGCTTGTGTGGCCGCGACATCGCCTGTCTCGCTGCTGAAATAAATGTCTCCGATCAGGCCTTCGGCCGGTGACTTCGTTCTTTGCGTATTGATGTGAATTTGTATGCCGGTCGTTACGCCCAGAGGCTCGCCGCCGTTGATATCGGCAAAAAGCTTCTTGTAGTCTTCATAAACGTTGCGGCGTTCCGTATACCACTGGCTCGTCCTGTCGGTTTTGTTTCTTAAAACGATGTATCGCATTTTATCGCCGCCGACTTGCGAGCTTCGTCCGCTCCAGCCTTTAGGCGCTTCATTATCCCAGATATAGCCGATGACGGGTGTGTTGAGCAGGGCCGGAAAGCCTGTTTCTTTAAAAGCGACATAAACCTGCAGGGCCTGATCATCGGACGCCGGCTTGCGCACATCGCCTCCTGCGGGCATCTTGTTGACCTTCCAGCGCCACGAGATAATCGGAAATTCCTTCACGTTAACCTGCGCCGATGTTCGGACGCCGAAAGAAGATTTGCCGTTGGACAGCAAATGCAAATAATAATTTCCCCCGTCTTTGGCGACTTTCAGCGACGGCACACCGATTTTTTCCTCTACGGCCCAACCGACAGGCGCTCCGCCGGGCATTTCCGCTGATCGAATTTTGGTGACGGGAATAACGGTCGCGCGAGCGCCGGCGC
>CAZDYR010000199.1:0-5246 GCA_964509625.1 uncultured Smithella sp.
GAGTAATAATGGTCCCCAGTTCAGCGCAGACCGCAATAAACATGCTCTGGAAGGGCCTGGCCATTAAATAACCGATATCCAGGAGCGCTCCGATGCCCATAAAAACCAGGCAGGCGATCAAACCGTTGCTGAATGTGTAGGTGTAAATGGGCTGGAGCCAGTCAATCTGTAAAATCGTCATCAGATCCGCCGCGTTTTTTACGGCGTCCGCAGTTGCTCCCGCCTGCGCCTCGACAAAAAGCGTGCCCGTGCCGCCGTGAAGGTTTAAAGGATCAAAGAACATAATCGCGGCGTTCACCGTGGCCATCCCCAATCCCATGGGAATCATCAATAACGCTTCCAGATATCCTTTTTTACCCATGTAAACCAGCAAAAGCCCCAGCAGGATCAGGGCGATTCTGGCAATCGCCATTTTGGGATTATGGGAAAACGCGTCCGCTAAAGTAGTAACGCCCTGAAAAATATTCGTAACAGCATCCCACGTCATTGGTCAGTCTCCTTGCAGAATGAAAGAAATCTAATAAGTCATTCAATTTTTTCAAAAAAGCGAAAGATTTTTACCATACTGTTTTTTATAAAGTCAAATGATCTTTCCGGAGGGATATCCCTTGCAGAGGAGCCGTTTGATTTTTCCGGAGAATCCGGACGGAAACAACAGACCGTTGCGCGCGAAATCCCGGAGATACGCTTTTTCTGTTGTCCTTGACCGCGTGATACGTTTGATATATGAATTCCGCAGGAAAGGCTGCGTATGGAATACAAAAATGTATCGGATGTCGAACAAAGGCTGACCCGGGCCGGCTACATTCCCTCCCGTGAAATCGCCACAGTCATTTTTCTGGCCCAGGCAACACAGAAACCCGTCCTGATCGAAGGTCCCGCCGGCGTCGGCAAGACGGAGCTGGCCAAGGCGGTCGCCCGCAGCCTCGACCGCGAGCTGATCCGGCTCCAATGCTATGAAGGCCTCGACGAGGCCAAAGCGCTGTATGAATGGGAATACGCCAAGCAGCTGCTCTACACGCAAATGGTGAAGGACAGGATCAACGACATCATCTGTTCCACGGCGACGCTCACCGAAGCGGTTGACCAGATTGCCGCGCAGGAGGACGCATTCTTTTCCGACCGCTTCATTCAGCCCCGTCCGCTTTTGCAGGCCATCAGCTCGGAGAAGCCCGTGGTCCTGCTTCTGGATGAAGTGGACAAATCCGATCCGGAATTTGAGGCCTTTCTTTTGGAACTGCTCTCCGATTTTCAGGTTTCCATCCCCGAGCTGGGAACACGCAAGGCCATCGAGATTCCTTTCGTTGTGCTCACGTCCAACAACTACCGGGACATGAGCGACGCGCTCAAGCGCCGCTGCGTTCATCTGTACATTGATTATCCGGCGCGCGACACGGAAATCGCCATCGTCCGCCTGAAAATTCCGGACGTCGAGGAAAAACTCTGCTCGGTGCTGGTGGACGCCATCCGCAAGATCCGGACGCTGGATCTGAAAAAGAGCCCCAGCATTTCGGAAACCCTGGACTGGGCGCAATCCCTTCTGGCCCTGCAGGTTCATGAACTGACGCCGGAGGTTGTCTCCGAAACGCTCAACGTGATTTGCAAATACCAGATGGACCTGGAAAAAGTGCGGAAAAACATGGACCGCATTGTTCGATAACCGGTGAAGCGATGGTTAAACTGGTTCAACAATTCGTCTCCTGCTGCCGCGCGGCGGGACTGCGCGTCTCCACGGCGGAAGTCCTGGACAGTCTCCGGCAACTGCCGTTGATTGACCCGACCGATGAAACGCAATTCCGGGCGCTGCTGCGCGCCAATTTTGCCAAGAGCCTCCGGGACCTTCAGCACTTCGACCGTCTCTACCATCTCTTCTTTCATGAAATGCGCGTAAATGTCGGCGACATGAAGCAGGCCGGTGCCTGGTCCGACCAAATCAGAAAGGCGGCCATCCACCTGAAAGAAAAGCCTCACGATAATCCTGTTTACGAGGCTGTCGTGGACTTTCTGGCCGGCAATCCCCTGCCACTTCTGGCGGAAATGCGCCGGATTCACGCGGAATCGGATGATCAGCCGTCACCCGCCCGTTTTAACTTCGGTCCGCTGGCCAGCCGTTTTAACGTTTTGATGCAGATTTCCGCGGCAGCCGGCGCCGCGTCATCGCTGATCGAGGATAATTATTTTAAAGCGGCCCCGGCGACCCTTCGCGAACTGGCCGCTCATTTTGACGAAAGGCTGGAAGCCGCCCGTTCCATCCTGATGCACGAACCGCGGCCGGGCGACATCGGAACTAAAAAAGTCAAGACCTATGATCAACGGATGAAGGATTTGGGTGAAAAATCGTTTTCGTCCTTCACCCGCGAGGAAGTGGAAGAAATGCGCGACGCCATCGACCGGCTGGTGCGCAAGCTGAAGAATATCATCAGCCGCCGCTGGGCGGTGCGCGACCGGGGAAATCTGGACATCAAAAAGACGCTCAGAGCATCGGCCAAATACAACGGCGTCCCTCTCGACATTCAATATCGGCGAAAAGCCATCCGCAAGAGCAGAATTGTCACCCTTTGCGACGTGTCCAGCTCCGTCTGGGCGGCGGCGCGCTTCATGCTCAACCTTCTGTACTCTCTTCAGGACTGCTTTGACAAAGTCAACAGCTTCGTCTTCGTCAATCAATTGAACGACGTCACGCAGACGTTTGAAGCAAACGATATCAATGAGGCCATCCGGCTCATTATGGAAGATGAAAATATCTATTACCACGCGCCGACAGATTACGGCGAGACCTTCCGTAATTTTAAAAGAGACCACATGGACCTTCTGACCAAGAAGACAACGCTCATTATCGTCGGCGACGGCCGTTCCAACTACATGAACGCCGAAGACGCGATTCTGGGGCAGATGCGCGACCGCTGCCGGCGGGTCATCTGGCTCAATCCCGAACCGGAAAATCTCTGGGGAACGGGGGACAGCGAAATCAGGGCTTACACCCATCACTGCCATGAAGTCCGACCCTGCAGGAACATCAATCAGTTGATCACCTTTATCGAGGAGCTGGTTTTATGACTCTCCGGTCACGCATAACCCCTATCGATGAAACAGGCAAAGGAGGATATAATGCATGATCTGGCCGCGGCCTTTGCCGCCAAACATGTTTCCTCGCGCGTGGACCTGCAAACGAGGCAGGAATTCCCCGCCGATATCTGGCGGAAGATGGGTGAAGCCGGACTCTTTAAAATCGGAATCGCCCCGATCTACGGCGGGCTCGGAGGCGGGTATCCTGAAATCCTGAAAGCGGGGGAAGCTTTCGTGAAAAGCGGACGCAACATAGGGCTTGCCCTGTCCTGGCTCTACCAGCAGATTATCGCCCATTATGTGATCGGCGTCTTCGGCACGCGTGAGCAGCAGGGCCAGTATCTGATGGCGGCGGCGGCGGGAAAGGTCACGCTGTCTTTTGCCGTTTCCGAACCGGGACACGGTTCACGCCCTAAATTACTGACGACCCGGGCGTCCAAGCAGGACAAGATGTATATCTTGAGCGGAGAAAAAACCTATTTGACCAACGGGCCCATCGCGGGCATTTTCATCGTCATTGCCGTCACCGACGACACAAGCCCCCAAAAACAATTCACGGCCTTTATCGTGCCGCGCACGGCCAGGGGCGTCACTGTCACGCAGCCGCTGGCCATGAATTTTCTGAAGCCTTCACCCCACGGCGGCATTAAACTGGATCAGTGCCGGATCGGACAAAAATCCGTCCTCGGAAGCGAAGGCAATGCCTGGCGGGACATGGTTGTTCCGTTGGGCGAAATCGAAGACGTGGTGATGATGGGACCTGTTCTGGGCGGCATGGCCGCTCAAATCGTGATGCTGACGACCGCCCTCCGGGAGAGTCCATCCCGGGCGGACCATGAACTACTCGTTGAGCTGGGAGCCCTCAAGTCCCTTTTGCAAACGCTGCGGATTATCGCTTATGAGGCTGCCGATCGGCTTCAACACAGCAATGCCTCTCCCGCGCCTCTCATGATCACCTTCACGCGGCTGGCCGCTGAATTTCACACCGGCATCGCGCAGATCTCCGACAGATGGAAAATGATACTGCCGCCCGAATACGGTTACCTTCATCAGGATTTGGAGTCGATGGTCACGCTCAGGAAAGGTCTGATGCAGATCCGGCAGGAAAAAATCGGCCGTGCGCTGCTGAAAAATTAGTCTGGTGTTCTTTTAACCACCAAGTTACGGGGCTGTTCAAAAATGTTCAGATGCAAGGCGCGCAAAAACCGAATCGCGAGGCGTATATAGATATACGTCGAGCGATGCGGTTTGCAGCGAAACGCAGCAGACGCGTGCCCTGTAGGGTATGAGCGTTTTTCAACAGCCCTAATCATCCTCCCGTATATTCGTTCATACCCTTCAGCTTCTCTATAATGAACTGACGCGCCATTTCCGCCGTCTCTTCCACCGACAATTTTTCAAAGGCCGCGTAAGGGATCTCTTCGAATATTTTGATATACATTTTCTGCACACCGGTAAAGTTCATGCTGTACTTGGGTAAAGCTTTATTCGTGCCGCTGATGACAATGGGAAGAATGGGCACTTTCTTCTCCAGCGCCAGCTGAAACGCGCCGGGCTTGAAAGCCTTGACTTCGCCGTCGGGAGAGCGGGTGCCTTCAGGAAACATGAAGATGGAGCTTCCCTCATTCAGGTGCACTTCACATTCTTTAAGCATCTGCTCGACGCTTTTCTTATCGCCGCGTTTCAATTTAATGTAACGATTGAGCGTCATATTCCAGCCGATCAGGGGCACGCGGAACATTTCCACCTTAGAAACCCATTTGTAATGGAAGAAAAGACGGAAGGCCACCAGAATGTCCAGCTGGGACTGATGGTTGGAAACAACCACGTAGGCCGCGTCTTTCCGGACATTCTCGCGCCCTTCGATACGAATCCGCCAGGCCGGCATCGTCCAGGTATAAAATGAAGCCCAAAAGCAGGTGAACAAATGCAGGAGCCGCAGGCGCCGGTCAAAGGGATAGGTCAATAACCTCAAAATTACAGCGATTAAATAAAAAGGGATGGAGGTTAAGGCAATAAAGACAAGAAACACTGAACTTACTAAACGGTTAAACATATTCCATCCCGTCATGAATTTCATTTTCAATTTATCTGATGTTCAAAGTATAAAAAGAAACCGTTGATGTCAATAAAATTCATAAATACGCTTGACAGGCGGCGGCGATCCTACTATTCAACAT
>CAZDYR010000200.1:0-5233 GCA_964509625.1 uncultured Smithella sp.
GCTTGTATTTGGCAATTTTATCCTGGAGGTAGGCTCTGACTTCATCGGCTGTCATCACGCAGCCTTCTTTTAAAATGACGCAGGCGCGAACGCGTTCACCCAGCGCTTTGTCGGGCGCGCCAATAACGGCGGCTTCGGCAATTTTCGGATGCTTCTCCAGCGGGATTTCAATTTCCCGCGGATAGATGTTTTCTCCACCGCGATTGATCATCTCTTTCTTTCGTCCGGAGATGTAAACATAACCCTTTTCATCCATGTGCCCCATGTCGCCGGTGTGCAGCCACCCGCCCTTCAGGGTCTCGGCTGTGGCCTGGGGTTTGTTCAAATAACCCAGCATCACCGCGTCGCCTTTCACGCATATTTCACCTCGTTCACCATAGGGCAGAATCCGGTTTTCATCATCCATAATCTCCACCTCCAACCCGGGAAAAGCCATGCCGATGGAGCCGGTATTTTCCGGTATGCCGGAAGATGTCGTCGAAACACCCGTTGCTTCCGTAAGTCCGTAGCCGTCCACCACCTCGACGCCGTATTTTTCCTTAAACCCGTGAATCAGATCTACCGGCATCGGCGCGGCTCCGGTAAAGGCCATCCGCAGTTTCAGTTTTTCAAAGTCAATCGTTTCAGGATCCGCCGTGTTATAAATATAGGCATACATGGCGGGAACGCCCTGCACAGTCGTCACCCCGTAACGGGTCATTGAAGGCCAGAAGTCCGCCGGCGAAAATGTTTTGCGGATACAGAGCGTCAATCCCAGGTAGATGGTTGGATACGTCCAGACGCAAAGCGGATTGACATGGAACATCGGGAGCAGGATCATAAAGACGTCGCCGGGCCTACTGGTGCCGAAAGCGGCTTTGCCTTTGCAGATGCACAACTCATTGCGGTTGGACAGGAGAATGCCTTTGGGCATGCCGGTCGTCCCGGAGGAATACAGCAGCATCACCGGATCATCAAGGCCCTGCGGGACCAGGCACTCATCCGTCGCGTTTTTCGCCAGAATATCCCCGAGCGTGGTTTCGGCTATTTTTTCCGAATGGGCAACGTCCGTCACCGCTTCCACAACCAGCGGCTTATGGCCTGACAAATGCCAGCCTCTGGCAAATTCCTCCATGTAGTCGCTGCCCACGAAAACCACTTTCGGTCTGGAGTCCTCCAGCACGTAGGCGATCTCCGGCCCTTTGAGCATGTAGTTGATCGCGCCGGTAACGCAGCCCAGCTTCTGCGCGCCGAACATCGTATAGTAAATATCCGGCGAATTCAGAATCATAACGGAAACAATATCGCCTTTTTTTACACCGCGCTCCCGCAGATAATGCGCGACGGCGTTGGCGCGGCCGTTGACCTGAGCATAGGTCAGAACGTCGTCATTATAATAGACCAGCGGACGGTCGGGATTCTCCCGCACGCGTGTTAGAAACATTTCCGCGATGCTGTCAAATTCAATTTTTCTTCCCTGGAGAATCGCCAATTCATTCAGTGGAACGTACTTTCTGATGTATCGCCTGCTTTTATCGATCATGCACCGTCTCCCTGGCTTTCTAAATGATAAGTCATGCTGTCCCGTAAACGTCCAAACCGGATCAGAGGTTGCAGAGAAATTGATCCGTTGATGTTCATTAACCATCTCGCGGCAGGCTGCGAAGCATCAGCACTGGTCGAGCTTCAGGGGGGGGTGAACAGCTAGGTTTCTTCACCCTGATGCGGGGAAGTCTTTTTATGACGCCCGCGAGCCTTATGAGACTGGCGTCCCTGTATTCTTTTTTTATATTCGCTGATAAATTCTTTAGACGAAAGATATTTGTCAGCAAAGGAAACAATAAAAGATTCTTTATATTTCGGCGGAACAATGGTGAGCGGCCACATGTGTTTTTTAATGATATCCTCTTCAACGTCATTGAGTGAAAAATGCTTTCTGGCATTGGCCACGGCTATGGAAGGATGCGCGAAGCCGTGAAATTTTTCCCGGGGCAGATCCGGCACATCATGGTTGCGCCAGTCATACAGGAAAAAATCGTGCAGCAGCGCGCCGCGGGCGGCCGAGCGGAAATCCAGTTTGAAATATTTGCATATCCGATAGGACAAATAGGCGACGTCGTGAACATGGGCGTAAATGGAAGAATTGTGGTGAAAATAGTCCTTGAGCTTCAGAAATTCTTCATGCTGCAGAATATCCTGCACGGTTTCATAGTATTCTTTTTCAAACGGCGTCCTGCCCGTCATTTCCAGAATGATTTTTTCCTGGAGGGTCTTCAAAAAGGAATTCAGCCGGGTTCTGATTTTCCTGTTGATGCTTTGATAAATGTATTTATTCAGATCAGGGAAAGCGTTGAGCAGACGCTGGAATGATTTTAAATTCTCTTCAATTTCGGCATTGCTTAAATTGAAGTATTCCTCGTAAAGATAAGCGACGCCCTGACGGAAGGCGGCAAGGGACATCACGGAGAAAGTATAGTCAATCCAGAAATAAACCATAAAAATGATTGCCGCTGTTTTGGCAAACGTTTCATGAAGCAGGGCTACCCGTTCAAGCGCTTCCGGGTGTATAAATGTCACAAAAACCCAGGCCAGCAAGGTCCAGAGAATTGAAAATTGCAGACAGACGTAGCCGTGAAGATTGAACCGGTTTTCCGAGTAGTCCCAGAGGGTCATTTTGAAGATCTTTTCGGATAAAAAACCGACCATATATTCCATAGCCGTAATGGCCAGGCCGAAAATAATCAACTGCGGCACAAAATGCCAACCCTGTAAAGCATGCTGGATGATAATGACAACAAAAGCAGCCAGACCGTAAATGGGAATAAAAGGACCATACAGGAACCCGGCATTGACAAACTTCCGCTGTGTAATGGACCGGTAAATAACTTCGAGCACCCATCCCAGAAAACAATACACAGCAAAAAGAACAATATAATAAAAGAAACTCAGGGTCTGATCCACAATGACATCCTGCACAAACGATCCTGATGCAATGAATTATTCCGGAGCCGCCCAGGCAATATGATTCCGATTGATAATAACCACCTTACCGATTGTTCCCGGCATGGATGCTTCATAGACAATCAGGAAGGGGTCGGCATCTTTAGAATTGAGAAAGTCCGATAAACGATTATACTTTCCTATGTTCAACAATCCTTTGATGGTTGTACCGTCAGCAAGGCGAACCGCAACTTTTGTTTTATTCAGCATCTCAGACATTTCATCCCCCTGTTTTGTTCAACCCCGCTTGCGCGGGACGCGTGTTGATTCTCCGTATCTTGATGCGATTGAACGGCGCTTCGTACATACCTCAACAGCCTGCTGCGAGGTGGTTGATTACTCTATTGCATTACACGATAATTTGGCGTAATGCTACACGATCTGATTCCTTTTGTGAAGTTTTTTTCCGCCGGCGGGCCGCCTTTGTTCGTTTGATCATATTTGCAAAGGGGGGCAATATCTCCGGTTTATTGACACAGACAACATCCCCTGATAAACTGCGCAAGCAAAGGAAACCATTATGGGAAAAATTTTGATCGGCATCAGTTCATGTCTTTTAGGCAATCCTGTCCGCTATGACGGCGGACACAAACTTGATCATTTTCTTCGCGACACGCTGGGGCAGTATGTGGATTATGTGCCGGTCTGCCCGGAGGCGGAATGCGGCATGGGCATTCCCAGGGAATCCATGCGGCTCACAGGTAAAAGCGAAGCCCCGCGCCTGGTTACGCGCAATACCCGCGAGGACAAAACAGATATGATGGTCCGCTGGGCGAATAAACGGGTTAGGGAGCTTGAGGCCGAAAATCTTTGCGGTTTTATTTTCAAAAGTGATTCGCCGTCCAGCGGGATGGAGAGGGTCAAGGTTTACGACGAAAAAGGCATGCCGGCCAAAACAGGCGTGGGAATATTCGCGCGGATTTTTATGGAACACTTTCCATTGCTGCCGGTGGAAGACGAGGGACGCCTCCATGACGCCGGTCTTCGAGAAAATTTTATCGAAAGAATTTTTACCCTCCAGCGTTGGCGGGAAATCCGCAACACAAAAACAGTCCGGGGCGCCCTGGTGGACTTTCACGCCCGTCACAAACTCCTGCTCTTATCGCACAGCACGAAGCTTTATCAGGCAATGGGCAAACTGGTCGCCGCGCAAAAAAGCCTGAGCATCCAGGACCTCCTGCAGCAATACGAATTGCTGCTGATGGAAGCACTGAAGCTGAAAACCACACCTAAAAAAAACGTTAACGTTCTTCAGCACATGATGGGATATTTCAGACAGCAGTTGTCCGCCGATGAAAAAAAGGAACTGCTCGACATTATCGATCACTACCAGAAAGGATTTCTGCCTTTGATCGTTCCCTTAACGCTGATCAATCATTATGTGAGAAAATTCGATCAACCTTATCTGAAACAGCAGGTTTACCTGAACCCGCATCCGCTGGAACTGCAGCTGCGTAATCATGTGTAAAGTCAGTAAAGAGGATAGGCTGCAGGCTGTAATTGAAAACCGGCGTGCGGAATTCGACGTATAGACCAAAAAGCTTCTGTACCGGATACCGGGTGGCATCTTATTTAATCAAATCCGGTTTTTCCAGGCCCGACCGAACTTTGTGTCCTGAGTAAAAAAGGCAAAACTATTTCCCGATTGACATGCCCCTGCAACCTATCTATACTTTTTTCTAGCATGGGATTGTTCATATCAAAGCGTACCCGGTTTGATATGAACAAAAGATCATGATTTTATGATTCCGGGGGATAAAGTTGAATATCAAGCGCCTGATCATGCGATGGCTTATTATCGGCGTTTCCCTTCTTGCCGGGGCTCTGATTCTGCTGCTGATTGACAGATCCGGTAAGTTGTTGTTCCGTATTGCCGGATTGATCGGCACCGTTCTTTTTGCAGTCTCGGTCATCGTTATGCTGCTCACGTTCCGCAAGGCCAAACGCTTATCCCCGTGGATGCTGGCCCTGACTGCGTTGATCAGCATGGCCTGCACCCTCTTTTTCTTTTGGATTACCGGATCTCCCATTTCCAAAGTAGCAGCCACAATCGCCGCGTGCATTGGATTCGCGGCCGGTATCGGCTGGTCGCTCAGCAACCTGCTTTTTGTCGATCGGGAAATTATTCAGATTCGCGGAACGCTCTGGTCGCTCCTTATTTGGGCTGTTTCCATTGCCATCCCCCAGCTATTCGGAATTCTCGGTTATCGAACACCCTACTTGGCCGCACTATTCAGTTTTTTCGGCATGGGCT
>CAZDYR010000201.1:0-5200 GCA_964509625.1 uncultured Smithella sp.
CGCAAGGAGACGCTGGTCAAATACGGTTTCCGCCTGCCTTCGGCGCTCGACAACCGTCCGCTGCGGTTTGAAGAATACGAGGCGCTGCCCAATCAGCGGATCTATATTTCCGCCACACCCGCGCAGTATGAGATGGCCAAAGCCGAAGGCGTGCGCGTGGAGCAGATCATCCGTCCCACAGGGCTCATGGACCCGGAAATTGAAATCAAACCTGCCCGGCATCAGGTGGATGACCTGCTTGAAGAGATCCGTATTCGCGTTAAAAAAGAGGAAAGAGTTTTGGTCACCACACTGACCAAACGCATGGCGGAAAATCTGACGGATTATTACAGCGGCCTGGGCATCCGCGTGCGTTATCTGCATTCCGATATTCACACGCTCGAACGGGTCAGCATCATCCGTGATCTGCGTCTGGGCGAGTTCGACGTGCTGGTCGGTGTCAACCTTCTGCGTGAAGGTTTGGACATCCCCGAAGTATCACTGGTGGCGATTCTGGATGCCGATAAGGAAGGCTTCCTGCGGTCCGAACGGTCGCTCATTCAGACCAGCGGCCGCGCCGCTCGCAATGTCGGCGGCAAAGTGATTATGTATGCCGACAAGATCACCAAATCCATTCAGGCCTGTCTTGATGAAACAGGCCGGCGCCGGACGATCCAGAAAAAATACAACGAAGAGAATAACATCACGCCCGAAACCATCAAAAAAACAATCAGCAATATTCTGGGCTCCATATACGAAGCCGATTATATGACCGTCCCGGTAGACGCCAAAGGCAGAGCCATTCCCGCTAAAGAAGAAGATCTGCCCGCGCTCATCAAGAAGATGACGGCGGAAATGAAACAGGCCGCCAAGAATCTGGAGTTTGAAAAAGCCGCTTCCCTTCGCGATGAAATCAAGGAACTCAACAAGATCCTGCTGGAGATGGGATAGTAAAACTTGAGCCTTATCTCTTGTTCGCGCCCGCTATTCAACAAGACTGGGTAGAATCGTGGCCAGGAATGGAAAAATCATCAGGATGACGGCCGTGACGATCATGGCGGCGAGGAAAGGAAAGATGCCCTTAAATATGGTATTCAGGGGCACATCTCTTGCTATGCCTTTGATGACATAGACATTCACCCCAACCGGCGGAGTAATAACCCCCATACAGGTTACCAGGACGATTATGACGCCGAACCAGATAGGATCATACCCGAGCGAGAGGACGATAGGATAGAGGATGGGAATGGTGAGGATGATAAGCGGTATGGCGTCGATGAAACAGCCGCCCAGGATGTAGATGGCAATGATGACGCACATGGTGACGTAGTGGGGGACCGACAAGGACGCGACCCATTCGGAAACGGCGAAGGGGATCCTCGCCACGGTCATGAATTTACCGAAAACCGTGGCGCAGGCGATGATCGTGAGGATCATGACCGATGTTCTCACGGCCTCGAGCGTATTGTGAATAAATGATTTCCAGGTCAGTTCCCTTCGCAGAAGACCGATCAGAAGGGCGCCCGCCGCGCCCACGCCGCCCGTCTGGGTCGGTGTAAAGAAACCGTAAAGGAGCCCGCCGACGGCCACAAGGAACAGGGCAAGCACATCCAGCACCGCTATTGCCGACTTGACTTTTTCCTTGAAGGTGGACTTCTCACCCCGCGGCCCGTAGTGGGGGTTCTTCAAACACATGAAATAGACGGCGAGGCTCATCAGGATGGCCAGGAGAATGCCCGGGATAATACCCGAGATAAAGAGCTTGCCCACCGACTGCTCGGTCATGAAGCCATAGATGAGAAAGATGACACTGGGCGGGATAAGGATGCCCAGCGTTCCCGCGGAGGCGATGCACCCTGTGGAAAGGGTGTCGTCATACCCGTATTTCTTCATCGCGGGAATGGCCAGTTTGCCCATTGTTGCCGCCGTTGCCGTTGAGGAACCGCAAATCGCGCCAAAGGCTGCGCAGGCGAAAATGGATGCTATGGCAAGCCCGCCTCTGATGTGGCCGAGAATTTTATAGGCGGCTTCATAGAGTCTTGCGCCAATCCCCGCGGAAAAGGCATAGTACCCCATAAGGATGAACATGGGGATGGCGCTGATGGAATAGGATGTCAACTGCTCAAAAATATCACGGGGCAGCATCGACAGCCCGGTTTTAAAAGACGTAACCAGGGAGAACCCGACAAAGCCCACCGTCGCCATGGCAAAGGCGATGGGCATCCTGATAACAAAAAGAGCCACCAATACAATGATGCCTATCAAGCCGATTGAAGTCGCGCTCATTTTTCCGCCTTAAAACACTTGAATATTTGAACGGCAAAGAACAGGACGGCGGGCAGGCAGCTTATGGAAAGCAGATAGGCGAAGGGAAAGAAGGGTATCTTAGAGGTAGACCCCATCTCGCCTGCTTGGTAAAGAGAACCGCCATACTCAAAACTCTGCCAGCCGATCAAAACAAAAAGAATCAGACACGCGAGGAAGACCAGAGGGTTTAACACCCGTCCAACACCCCGCGGGAGTTTGTCCATGAAGAAGTCCACGCTGAGGTGGGTCCCCAGAAAAAGTCCATAAGCGATCGCAGGGGCTATGGTTACCAGCAGTGAGAAACTGAGCATTTCCAGGGCGCCCGGCAGCGGCCAGTGAAAGACCTTGGCGCCGATGACGTCAACCAGGTTCACCACGAACATCATCAATATCCCGATAAACCCTACCCACTCAAACGACCGTGCCAAACCTCTCGAGAATTTTTCCAGGAGCTGCATTACTTAATCCTCATGCCATCAGGTCCTGTCGATGACTTAATCTTGAGCTCCCGCTGCTTCCTGGTCCAGTAATCGATGCGCTCCCTGGCGTATTTGATCCATCCCCTCACTTCCGCCTCGCTGTAGCCCTGTGAGACCATGTTCTTTACGTATTTGTCGATAACGGTTTCGGCGGCTTTTATCCACTGCTGACTCTCAGCGGGTGAGAGCTGAATAAAGTTAAGCTTCTTGTCTCTTCCCAGGTTCTTGCCGTCGATGTCGATATCATTCCAGCTCGCGGCCAGTTGGTCCTCAAAGGGATATTCGTCGAACACCTTCTTCACATCTGCGGGCAGTTTGTTCCACGTATCCTTGTTCATGACGAGATAGAAGGTGTAAACTTGTCCGATGGGCCAGCACTCGGTGATGTGTTTCGTGACCTCTCCGAATCTAAAGACCTTCAGGGTCTCCATGGGGATGTACACGCCGTCGATGACCTTCTTCATGACGGCGTCGTATGTCTCGGGCGTTGCAATCGCTCTCGGCGTAGCGCCCAGCGCGGCCACAACCTCACCTATGTAGCCCTGGCCCCTGATGTTCAATCCTTTCAGGTCGCTCATTTTGTGTATGGGCTTTGAGGAGGTCATGATGACATTCACCGGGGAGGTATGCATGGCCAGGACGTGCACCTTATCCCACTCCTTCGGTTTGAATTTCCTGTAGAAATCATTCGCCACATGGTTGGAAACCCAGGCATTCGGAAAGCCTAAGGGCAAGTCCAGAACCTCCGTCTGCTTGAACCGCCCAAGCGTATAGGAAATATTGGAAAAGCCGATGTCCGCTATTCCCTGCTCAACTCCGTCGTAGATCTTCGCTGCGCTCAGAAGCGTTCCGGCAGGGAAATAGGCGAATTTTACCTTTCCCCCCGTCTTCGCCTCGATATCCTTGATAAACTGCTCACAGATTTTGGACTGCATTGCGGGAACGGGATAGTAGCCGCTCCATTTGATCTCAATCGGAGCGGAAAATGCCTGCTGAGAATTGAAAATAACGAGAACCAAAAGAATGAAAGCCTTCACCATAATAAGCTTCTTCACCTTACATACCCCCTTCTGTTGATGTTTTTCAATGGTCGTGACCCGTAGCCTCTCCGCCGTTGTGCGAATTTTTGCGGTTCGGTTTCTTTCTTGGGTCATCCTGGCTTTACAAGCCCACCCTCAAAGCGCGGGACTGATCATATGAAGTTGACCATGGAATTGTCAACACTAAGTTGGAGAATGAATCAATTTTTTGAGCCGCATGAATTGATCCCAACAGCATCTTCCGGCTCCAAAGTTCAATTTCCGACCGTGATCTGCGGTGCCCTTTCAGAAACAGGTTGTATGAAATCATTCACGAATGTTTGGCGTATTAGTCATTTCGCAGTTTTCAAAAAACTTACGATGATGCGCTGAAAAACTTGGAGTTAAAGAGTTGCCGGGGTGTTCCCTCTGGTCTCCACCGTGCATCCCACTTCGTTCCGGCATGGAAATTTAAATTGTGCTATAGAGATAGAGACCTGATGAAAGAATCCGGTGATCAAAAAACAGAAACGGAGGCTTTTATGGAAAACAAGGAAAAAGAATGGTTGGATGTCAGTCGACGGGAAATGCTGATGTTCTCGGCAGGATTATTTAGGGCTGTTATGCTCGGAAATGTTCCGGGTGCCGGGGTCAGCCATGCCGCGGAAATAAAATTTCCCGAAGGAAAATGCACAGGCCGGATGGATAAGAAAGTGTTGATTGCCTATGCCAGCAAGTACGGTTCCACCGGAGGAGTTGCCGATGCCATTGGGAAAGAACTGTGCACCAAAGGCGTAAGCGCTGACGTGGCTTTGATCAAAAATGTGAAAGACATCGGTTCCTATCAGGGCGTGGT
The DNA here is from genome assembly GCA_964509625.1 of uncultured Smithella sp. Classification (GTDB taxonomy): domain Bacteria; phylum Desulfobacterota; class Syntrophia; order Syntrophales; family Smithellaceae; genus UBA8904. Next base: position 4,641 of record CAZDYR010000201.1, read on the forward strand.
CATCGGGAGCGCGATTTATATGGGCAAGTGGATGTCTGAAGCAATGAATTTTGTGAAGAAGAACAGAGATGTTCTGCGGCGGATGCCTGTTGCCTATTTCCTCGTGTGCATGACCCTCTCCAGGCCGACCGAAAAGAACCGGGCCGAAGTGCTGGCCTATATGGACCCCATCCTGAAAGAGGTGCCGGAAATAAAGCCCGTCGGTCTTGGAACATTTGCCGGCGCAATGCACTACAGCAACCTGTCCTGGATATACAAAAATATTCTGGAATCCAAGGGAACCCCGGAGGGAGATTACCGGGACTGGAATGCCATCCGTTCCTGGGCGCGGGAACCGGTGTATGCCAAATTCTTCAGATAGAATGCAGAATATGCAGGGCGCGGTCCCCAACCGCACCAAGTTATATTAACCGTTGTCAAACCGGTATTTTAACCTTCAGGTTACAATACCGGTATCCAGAACAGATCGAAATGTCAAGATTAAAGATTTGACCCCGATTTTCTCAAAACATTGTCGGAAGTGATCACCCATGCCAATACTGCCCCTAAAATTCCGGTGT
>CAZDYR010000202.1:0-5183 GCA_964509625.1 uncultured Smithella sp.
AGCTATCTGTCACCAGAAAATTATGAAGATCTCCAGATCCACATGCAACTTTCTTTGGAGGGAATCGGGGCCGTGCTCACCAATGATAACGGTTTTACCGTTATTGAAGAACTGATTCCCGGCGGAGGGGCGGAACGTTCAGGTTTATTAAAGCCAAAAGATAAGATTATCGCGGTGTCTCAGGAAAAAGAAAAACCCATTGACGTCATTGATATGGATCTGCACGATGTTGTTAAGATGATTCGCGGCAAGAAAGGCACAAAAGTTACTTTGACCATCTTGCGTCAGGCACAACGCACGGACCGCTTCGATGTCACGATTATCCGTGATAAGATCAGCATCAAAGAGCAGGAAGCTAAGATCACCTATGAAACAAGAGCGGTAAACGGCAGAACGTACAAATTCGGTATTATTGATCTGCCTTCGTTTTATGGTGATGATCGGGAAAACAAGTCCTCTTACGAAGATGTAAAAAACCTTCTGGCGGAAGCCAGGCATGAGCGTGTCGACGGCATCGTACTGGATCTGTCTCGCAACGGAGGAGGACTGCTGGCCGAAGCAGTTCAACTGGCCGGTCTTTTTCTCGGCAAGGGCGGAATCGTTGCAACAAAGGATGGTGATGAGCAAATTACAATTCTTGCTAACGGTTCAACCGCTTATAGAACAGAAGGCGAAAAGCGCCAGGTGATTTCGTTCCCGGCGGAAAATTTACGTACGGTTTATGCAGGTCCCCTCGTCGTGCTGACAAGCCGGCTGAGCGCTTCAGCAAGCGAGATTGTAGCCGGCGCTTTCAAAGATTACCGCCGCGCGGTCATTGTCGGATCTGATCACACTTTCGGAAAAGGTTCCGTGCAGGCATTGACTCCCCTGCCCCGTGGTCTTGGCAGTATGAAAGTCACCACAGCGCTGTATTTTCTGCCCGGCGGCAAATCGACACAAAAAGTGGGTATAGAGGCGGACGTGCGCCTGCCCCTCTGGTTTGTTCTGGAAGATGTGGGTGAAACTTCCCTGGATTATCCTCTGCCGGCCCAGGAGATCATGCCGTTTTTAGATTTACGCGGCAACGTTGCACCACCGTGGAAGCCCATAGAACAATCCTTGCTCGCAGAACTGGCAACACGATCGAAGAACCGCGTTTCGAAAGACGCACAATTTGTCGAAATTATTAAAAACAATAAAGAAGCCAGCAGCAAAAAAGGGATCGTCCGGCTTGCAGACTTGCGCAAGGAGATGAAAAAGCAAGGCAACGGCAAGAAAAAAGAGACGCCTGCTGATCTGAAGAAAAAATCCCGCGACCAATACGCACCGTTTATAAGAGAAAGTGTCAACGTCCTTCTTGACATGGTAACATTAGGGATATCCCCGCCGAAAATACCATCATTACAGGCTGCAGCAGCGGAATCTTAGGCTCCGATGTGCAAATGTTTTTTCAATGGGCGGCGGCATCCTGATCGGACAAGTATCTCACAGGCAGGATACCAGATTATTTACTTTCTGAGGAAAAGATATGCGTATTCTTTTTCCATTTTTTTTAATTCGGTGGTTCGTTCTTTAAGCATCCATTCCAGGAAATCTCTATTGCGTTTGAGTTCTAAATGCGCTTTGACACGGGCCTTGACCACTGCAGGATTGAATGGTTTGTGTATATAGTCGACAGCGCCCATTTCAAGCCCTTTTGTCTCGTCTTCTTCATTGCCTTTGGACGTGACAAAAATCACTGGAATGTTCTTCGTCTCATCGTTACTCTTCAGTTTTCTGAGAACCTCATATCCGTCTATTTCAGGCATGATGATATCCAGAAGTATTAAATCAGGCAGCTGATCTGATTGCGCCGCTAGAATTGCTTTTTTCCCGCTCTTTGCAACCATGACTTGATAGCTCGATTTTAATACCTCGTTCAAAAGACTGATATTGGCGGGTTCATCATCAACAATTAATATGGTTTGCATCTTTTTGTCAGAATACATCTATTTCAAACCACCTCATTTCCTTCAGTCTGAATATTGCCGCGATATCTCATAAAACTGATCGGCAATTTCTAAAAATACTTCAACTAAATCCGGATCGAAGTGCATGCCGGATTCTTTTTTGATGATGTCGATGGCTTCAGGATGAGAAAAGGCCGGCTTATAGATACGCTTGGTAACCAGGGCGTCGTATACATCCGCAACGGCCATGATTCGTCCGGATACGGGTATGTTGTTGCCGGATATGCCTTGAGGATAACCCTTTCCATTCCATTTTTCATGATGCGTATAGGCAATTTCCCGCGCATAGAAAAGAAAGGGCGCAGGCGCTTTGAGAAGTTTCTCCGCATTCAATATGGCATTTCGGCCAATTCTGGTGTGGGTTTTCATGATGTCGAATTCAGCGGAAGTTAATTTGCCCGGTTTTAATAAAATGTGATCCGGAATTCCGACTTTTCCGATATCGTGCAAAGGAGCCGTCTTGAAATATAAATCTATAATTTTATCGGTCAAATTGTTTTTAAAACGCGGATGATCTCTCAGTCCGCAGGCAAGCCGTTTTACATAATGCTGGGTTCGCTTGATATGTTTGCCCGTTTCATTATCGCGGGTCTCAGCCAGAGAGGCCAGCGCAAAGACTGTTACATCCTGGATCTGGGCAACCTCTTTTGTTCTTTTGGATACTTCCTGTTCAAGAAATTCATTTTTATCGATTAAGAAATCCCTGACTTTTTTCAATTGCAGTTGATTCATGACGCGGGCCAGAACAATCGGCGGGCTGATGGGTTTTGTAATATAGTCCACGGCACCAAGATTAAAGCCCGTTTCCTCATCCTTTACTTTCGATTTTGCGGTAAGAAATATAACGGATATATTCTGCGTTTCAGGATTGCTTTTGATACGGCGGCACACTTCATATCCGTCCATTCCGGGCATCACCACGTCAAGCAGAATCAGATCCGGTCGATCGTCGGAATGAATAATCTTCAGTGCTTTTTCCCCATTCTTGGCTACACGGATTTTGTATTCCGGCATCAGCAACTCGGATAATATTTTAATATTGCCGGGTTCGTCATCAACAATAAGCACTGTCTGATTTTTAACAGGTTCTTCCATACTGTTTTACCCATTCAAAGAAACATTCATTTTTTTTGCTATCTTCTCCAGAAAGGTCAGGGCAATGTCAAAATCATAATTATCAACGTGTCTGTCCATATCACTGATCTCCTGCTGATTGATTGAACCGTTCAACATTTCTTTCAGGAATTCCATTTTCATTTGCGCATTTGGATCGTTTTTGCGCAGGAGACCGGCCAACTGCAGCATGATGGGAGCGATGACGTCAGCGTCAACCGATTTTTTTCTGGTTGATTTCTTCTTTTCCGGAATTTTTATCTGACGTTTGATAGACAGGAATACCGGTTGTAAAACCCGGTCCATTTCATACAGCAATTTGTCGTAGACATCCGTCTTTTTTTTGACGATGGCCGCTTCCAGGTCTCGGGCAACCGCCTGAACGCCGACGGCAGAAATATTCCCGGCAACACCTTTCAGGGTATGGGCCAGACGTTCCGCCGTTTTCAGATCACCCTGATCGATAACGCTTTTGATTTCATCCCTGATAGCCGCATATTTATCGGTAAAATCCAAAAGAAGTTTTGCGTACAGTTTTTTATTTCCATTGGCCCTGTTCAAACCTGACTGGATGTCAATTCCCGTTATACTTTGCGGGAAAATGTCCTCTGTATTGTGCGAACTTGCCCGTTCTGGTTTTTTGCTTGTGAGTTCTTTCTGATGAATGATTCCCGGTTTGATCCACTGGAGAAGCACCGAAAATAGCTTGTCCGGATCAATCGGCTTGCTGATATAGTCATTCATGCCAGCCTGCAGACACTGTTCCCTCGCTCCGTTCATCGCATAAGCGGTCATCGCGATAATAGGCAAATTTTTAAAACGATTGTCATGGCGGATCAATGTCGCTGCTTCGTAGCCGCTCATGACAGGCATCTGCACATCCATAAGAACGGCATCGTAATCTGCTTTATTTACCAAGGCGACGGCTTCCTGACCGTTGCCGGCAACGTCCACAAGGAGACCGGCACTTTCCAGTATTTCGGTTGCAAGCTGCTGATTGATAACATTATCCTCAACTAAAAGTATTTTAGCGGATGTCATATTTTTCTTAACCGATAAATCATTCGATCGATAATCAGGATTGCTGTCCTGCCGTATATTCCTGTCGAACACTTCAAGAATCGTGTTGTATATAATCGATTCATTTGTTGGTTTCATAATAAAGGCGTTTATTGTTTTTTCTTTTTCAGCTTGTCTCAGAATTTCTTCCCGGCCAAAAGCAGTTACCAGAATAATTGCGGGGATTTTTGATAATTTTTTATGATGCCGTATTCTTTTTGCCGCTTCCAAACCGTCCATACCCCGCATCAACCAATCCATGAGAACGAGATCATACATTTTTTCATTTTCATCCTGTGACCTCTCCAATTCTTGAATGGCCGCCAGGCCTGATTCAACTCCCTTTGTCAGAAATTTAAACGATTCCAATTGTTCAACAAACACGTCCCGAACAAGTTTGTTGTCGTCAACGATCAGCACTCTGAGATTCTGAAGATCGTCGGGCACGGTAAAATGATTTTCTCTCTCGCTTTGCTGTCGTGTAAATTCTGCGGTGAAGGTGAAGGTACTTCCCTCATTGATCTTGCTCTGTACGGCCATTTTCCCCTGCATCATTTCAACGAGCCGCTCGGAAATGGCAAGCCCAAGACCTGTACCGCCGTATTTACGTGTTACCGAAGAATCGGCCTGTGAAAAAGCGTTAAATATTCTGGATATCTGCGACTCGGCTATCCCTATGCCGGTGTCTGAACAAATAAATTTAAGTCTGCAGAATTGATCGTTTTTTTCTACCAGTTCAGCTCTTATAAAAATATGGCCCTCTTCCGTAAATTTAAGGGCATTGCTGGTGAGGTTAATCAAAATTTGTTCCAGACGCAACGGATCACCCACTAGTTCACGGGGCACGTCATCTGCGATGGAGATGATCAGTTCAACGCCTTTTTGCGCTGATTTGATCGAAAACATATCTCCAATTCTACTAAAGACATTTGTTAGACTGAAATCAATGGATTCAAACTTCAGCTGGCCGGCTTCCACTTTGGAAAAATCGAGAATATCATTGATTAAGACCAGCAGAGAATC
>CAZDYR010000203.1:0-2336 GCA_964509625.1 uncultured Smithella sp.
AACCCGAACAGGCCAGAAACTGTCCGAATCGTCCTTCTTTGACAATCATGTTTTTCCCGCACTTGTTGCATTTAACATCGGTTGTTTGTGTTTCCACGTGTTTGACCTTCCCGTTTTCGTCATGAATAAAATTCATGGTATTTTTACAGTCGGGGTAATTGGAGCAGCAAAGAAAACGGCCGTTTTTCCCCCACTTGATGACCATCGGTGAACCGCATTTATCGCAAACGAGATCCGTCGGAGTTTCTTCACGCTTGACGTTGCGCATTTCTTCTTTTGCCTTACCCAGTTCTTTAGAGAAAAGCTGATAGAAATCCTGCAATGTTTTTACCCGCTTATTTTCGCCGTTTTCAATGGCGTCCAGTTTGTTTTCCATATCTGCCGTAAAGGCCAAATCCAGGATGGTCGGGAAACTGTGGACCAGAAGCTCTGTGACGACTTTGCCCAGTTCCGTCGGGGAAAATTTGCCTTTTTCCAGCGTGACATATTCACGATCCTGAATGGTCGTCAGGATGGTGGCATACGTGCTTGGACGCCCGATACCGTTTTCTTCCAATGCGCGAACCAGTGAGGCTTCCGAGTATCGGGGTGGCGGTTGGGTGAATTTCTGCTGGGTATCGAGTTTAAGAAGATTCAGTTTTTCATTTTCCTTAATTTCAGGCAGGAGCTTGTCCTGGCCGTTGCCGTTTTCCTCGTCCTTTTCTTCTTTGCTTTCCGTATACACGATAGTAAAGCCGGGAAACTTCAAGACCTGTCCCTGCGCGCGGAATGTGCAGTTGGCTCCGGCTATGTCAATGGTAGTCTGATCGATGATTGCCGGATTCATCTGGCTGGCCACAAAACGGTTCCAGATCAGCTGATAGAGCTTGAACTGGTCGGGTGTCAGATATTCTTTAATGTCTTGCGGTTTATACGCCATCGTGGAAGGGCGAATGGCTTCGTGCGCGTCCTGCGTCTTTTGAGCGTTCTTATAGACGTGCGGTTTATGCGGAAGATAGTCTGTGGAATAATTTGCTTTGATATAATCACGAACGGCATGGAGTGCTTCGTCGGCGATACGATAAGAATCCGTTCTCATATAAGTGATGAGACCCACGGACCCGTCTTTGCCCAGTTCGATGCCTTCATAAAGCTTCTGAGCTACACTCATGGTTTTTTTGGCGGAAAATCGGAGGGCACGCGACGCCTCCTGCTGAAGCTTGCTGGTGGTAAACGGAGGGAGGGCAGCGCGTTTAAGTTCTTTTTTCTCCAGCTTTTCAACGAGGAATATTGCCGCTTTGATTTTAGCCGCAAGTTGGCGGGCTTCATCGCCATTGGATACTTTGGCTTTTTTCCCATCCACTTTAATGAGCTTGGCTTCAAAAGGAGGTGGCTGGCTTCCTTCAAACTGCGCCGTCAGGTTCCAGTATTCTTCCGGGATAAATTTGGTGATTTCATCTTCGCGTTCACAGATCATACGCACAGCAACGGATTGCACCCGTCCGGCGCTCAGGCCTCTTTTTACTTTGTCCCACAAGACGGGACTGATCTGATAACCCACCAGGCGATCAAGAATGCGCCTTGTTTGCTGGGCTTCATACTTGTCGAAATTAAGTTGAAGCGGATGAGTGATGGCTTCCTGCACGGTGTTTTTCGTCAGGTCGTTGAACAGAACACGATAGATGTTTTTATTTTTTTTCGCGCCGATGACATCTGCAATGTGCCAGGCAATCGCTTCACCCTCACGGTCGGGGTCGGGGGCCAGGTAGATGTTTTCCGCGGCCTTCGCTGCTTTTTTAAGATCATCAATGGTTTTCTTCTTGGCGTCGATAACATTGTAGGTTGGCTCAAAATCTTTTTCCAGGTCAATACCCAGCGTGCTTTTCGGCAGGTCTTTGATGTGCCCCATGGAGGCGACTACATTAAAATCATTGCCCAGGAATTTTTTTATCGTTTTAACTTTTGTGGGTGATTCCACAACAATTAATGAGTTTGCCATAACCACTCCTTCTTAATTCGCCGCCCCTATAGACGCAAGAAAGCATTTTGTAAAGAAATTATTTTTTCAAAGAAAAATACTTTCCCGGATGTTGTATAATAATTCCTTTTAATTCCAGTGTTAACAGCACACCCAACACGTCGGCAGGGGGCAGACCTGTACTTGCGATTATATCATCCGCGTGGGTTTTTTCTTCAGACAGAGATTTAAGGATTGCCTGATCGGACAATGTGGCTGAATCCAACTTTGTTTTGTCATTTTCTGATGCGGCTGAGGGAGGGGCAAGTTCCTGAAATCGGGTTGACGGTTCCCCTGATGGACGTTCCATCTGGGGAATAAGATCTTCCAGGATGTCGTC
>CAZDYR010000203.1:2346-5179 GCA_964509625.1 uncultured Smithella sp.
GTCGTCAATATTTTCTATAAGCTTGGCACCCTGCTTGATCAAGCTGTTCGTCCCGCGTGAGAAAGCGGAGTCGATTCCGCCTGGAATCGCAAAAACTTCGCGACCCTGTTCCATTGCCAATCTGGCCGTGATCAGAGAGCCGCTTTTTTCACCGGCTTCAACAATCAAAACACCGTAGGAAATACCGCTGATGATGCGGTTGCGTGCCGGAAAATGATACGGGAACGGCTGAGTTCCCAAAGGCAATTCTGAAATAACCGCACCGCTTTGAGCAATGGCGTTAAACAATTTTTTGTTTTCCGGTGGATAAATGACATCCAGACCGCTGCCCAGGACCGCAATCGTGCGGCCCCGCACAGAAAGCGCTCCCCGGTGCGCGCAGGAATCAATGCCACGCGCCAGGCCGCTGACGATGGTAATCCCTTTCTGCGCCAGTTCCCGGCTGAATCGCTCTGTTGTAAATTTGCCATAAGTGCTTGCATGCCTCGACCCTACGATGGCAAGAGGAATATCATCTTTTTCCAGACGCCCCCAAACATAAAGAAAAGCAGGCCGGTCGTAAATATTGAGAAGATTCGGGGGGTAAAGATCATCCAAGCAGGTAACTATATCAATGCCGGCTTTATCAAGTGTTTCCAATTGTCGAAGTATTTTATCCCAATCTTTAAATGACACGATGGCCGCCGCGCTTTTTTTGCTGATTCCGGGAATAGCCATAAGATCATTGAGGTTAGACGAAAAAACAGAGGCCGGAGAGTGAAAATGCTCCAACAGGGGTTGGAATGACGTGTTGCCGATTCCATCAATGGTCTTTAGAGCTATCCAGTATTTTAAATTTTCGTAGTTCATTGGGTGCCTTGAAATTGGCACGAACGTTACAACTTCAGCATTTAATCTGTCAAGTGTTTTAAAATTATTGCGTAAATATCATCTTTGAGTTAGTAGAGCATAGTTCATTTTTAAGAGGGGGCTATGTTTAGAAAATTCATTTATTTCATTGCCATCGCTTTACCAGTGATGATAGGGCCATTGATTACCTTCGATTTGTTATGTGCGGACGATCAGATTTATAAAAAACCGAATCATCTTGTGGCTACTGCACAAAACGCGGGCAAAGAAGAACAACGCCCTGTTCTGTCGGTTACACCGCGTGAAATTGATCTGGGATCTATTAAACCGGACGAAGCCGCTTTTGGAGAGTTTAGTTTAAGGAATATTTCACAGGGGGATTCCGGAGAAATGGAGTGGTCGGCATCCTGCCCGGAGGGTTGGAATAATACGGGCGTTAGAACACTCAAGGGAAAAGTATCAGGGCAGCCGGATTACATGCGTGTGGAAGTGTCAGTTAAGGGGAATAATGAAAATTACTTCTGGGAACAGCCGAGAATTTCAATATACCGGACCAGCATAAAACTGGAATCGAAGGGCAAAGAGCTTAACTGCCATAAAGACTTGAAAGCCGGTACCTATCGCAATCCCATCAAACTATCGTCAAGCGGAGGTCAAAGAACCATCTTCACGGATTTTCGGATTCATGCGCTGCAGGAGGTTCCATCCCTCGATTTGAATCCGCAACGTTTGGATCTGGGCGCACAAATGCCCGGTAAAATCATATCGAGAAGAATAGAGCTGACCAATAAGGGCACGGAAGCTCTAAGATGGTCTGTTATTCCACCGCAAACCGGATCAACCAATGTATTGAATGAAAGATACATTTCATTTTACAATGAACAAACGCAGGATAAAGGTAAATATATCGTCCCCGATCATCTGAAAGACTCCATGGAGTTAATCGGAAAGTGGGCCGAAAAAAACGGGTATCCTCTAAGTATAGGCAACACGGGTTCAGTCAAATTCCAGTTTCAGGGAACCGGGCTCAGTATTTTTTTACAGTCACCCACTGAAGAAGGCAATTGTTCCGTCTATCTTGACGAGGAACTGCTGAATCTACCCGATGCATTATCCGGCCAATGGGAAAAGAAGGAATTACTGATTGCCGAAGGCCTGACAGACGGTCCGCACACTGTTTCAATTGTGATCAGAGGGGGAAGCCTGGAACTTGAAGGGGTTAAGCTATTCGGCAAGGAAATCAAGCAGGGGCCAAAAGGGTGGGTAACCGTTTTTCCAAATTCCGGGACAACCAGGAATGAAAAGGATTACGTCAACGTTAAAATAGATACATCCTATCTCACTCCGGGTTATTACAGCGAACAAATCATTTTTAAAACAAATGTCGGGAAGAAAATCGCGGAGGTTTATGTAGATGTGCTTTCCGATTCCGGGCATAAAGTCATTGACGTGTATTTATATGCCAGGAGCCTTGATTACCTGTATACAGCGGATCCTCAGGCGGAATCCAAAAGACTGATACAGAACGGCTATGTAAAGCAGGGTATTGCCTTTAGGCTTTTCCTGCCGCAAACCGCCGGGACAACCAGTTTTTATCGCTGGTACAATCCGCAGATCAAAGATCATTTCTACCATCATGACCGGACGGGAGGAGGTAAAAAACTGAATGGTTATGTATATGAAGGAACGATCGGGAATATTGCGACATCACGGCTGACAAACACACGGGAGTTATATCGCTGGTTTAATCCCACAACGAAGAAGCATTACTATTCAACCAACCCCGGTGGCGATGGTGTTGTCCGGAAAGGTTACCGGTTTGAAGGCATTGCCGGTTATGTCAGATAAATAGGGCTGCGGAGCATTAGACCTTGACAAATAAAGGAAGAGGATATATTAGGCTACTTCTTTTTTGGTGCAGGATTAATTATGCGCCTGTAGCTCAGCTGGATAGAGCAACGGACTTCTAATCCGTGGGCCGAGA
>CAZDYR010000204.1:0-3302 GCA_964509625.1 uncultured Smithella sp.
GTCTGCGTAGGATTTCGCGACAGGATCTTTATCCGCGATAGCAGAAAATATTGTCTTGGCCCCGGCAAAATCACCCTGATAAAATAAAGCAAGGGCTTTTGAAAATTTCTCCATCTGCATCTTTTTTGACTCATCGATTTGTTCCGGAAGCATCGGTTCAAAAACCACCACCGGTTCTTTGCGCCCCACGACGGCAACGCGAGAAATTTCCCGGACAGGGAAAGCGTCCGCCATTTTTTCTTGTGTGTTTTGGGAAATAAGCACATACGTGCCAAACTGTTTGTTGATGCCTTCCAGCCGCGCCGCCAGGTTTACCGCGTCCCCGATCATCGTATAATCAAACCGGGAATGAGATCCCATATTGCCGACCACAGCAAAACCGGTATTGACGCCGATGCGCATTTTCAAATCCTTCCCCAGGCTTTCCCGCAGAGCGGGGCGCATCTCAGCGAGTTTGGCCTGACAGCGCAGAGCGGCCCGGACACAGCGGACCGCGTGATCAGCCTGTGTCAGCGGCGCGTTCCAGAAAGCGATAATCGCGTCACCTTCGTACTTGTCCACTGTCCCGCCCTCCTCATGAATGATATCCGTCATGGCGGTTAGGTAAACGTTGAGCAGCCGGGTCAGCGCTTCGGGATCAAGGCCTTCGGAAATGCCGGTAAAGCCTTCCAGGTCGGAAAAAAAGATGGACAACATTTTTCGCTCACCGCCCAGTTTCAGGCGGTCGGGATGCGCGATGATCTGCTCGATGACGTCCGGACTCAAATATTGTTTGAAAGCGTTTTTGATAAACAGTTTCTGTCTCCCCTCGGTGGTATAGTATATCAGCCCCGCGGCAAAAAGCGTCACGACAACGGCGGTCTCCTGCACCACCAGCGGCATCCAAAAACCCAGCCGGCAGGCAGCCAGACAAAGAACAACCGGCGCCGAGATAAAGAAAATATAAACGAGACCGCTTTTAACAATACCGGACACACGGGCTGTTGCCGCGCCGGCAAGCAAAGCCATGATCAGTGTGATAACCATAATCACGACAAGAGGAACAGGCCGGATAAAGTCATCCGCCAGGATGTTGTCGAGCATGGTGGCGGAAATCTCCAGGCCGGGATAGAGGCCGGAAACCGGTGTCGGGCGAAGATCGTAAAGACCGGGCGCGGAAAAACCGAAGAGGACATAAGCGTTCCTGAAATCATCCACGTCAACCGTTGGCGTCTGTCCGTTCTGAATCCGGATTTCACTTTGAATAATGGATGCGGCGCTGTAGGTTTTATGGGTTCCCGATGGCCCGCGGAAATTGAGAATGGCCCGTCCCGCCGCATCGATGGGAATCGCTCTTTCGCCGATCCTGAAACGCTTCGAATCAATTTTCAAAGCCGCGTCCGGGTTCGCGGCCCGGAAGCTTGCCAGGGCCAGTGACGGGAGCACCCGCCCGTCAAATACTTCAAAAAGCACCGTTCGGCGGTAAACATTGTCCACATCCGGAGTCAGGTGCACATTGGCTAAAACGGACGAGGCGGCGGATATCTCCGCTACGGGAAAAGAAGCCCGGGGAAATGCCTCACGCCGCGATTTCGAAAGCCACGGTTCCAGTCCATCGATTTTCATCACCGGCGCGGAAGCGAAGGCGGGCCAGCTTTTTTCAGAGCCTGCGGTTTTGCTGAGATAGACGGAGGAAACGAAATGCGCGAATCCTTTGATCTGCGCGGCGAGCGCCTGATCGTCCGCCACGCCGTATTTGGATGGTTCCGTAAACAGCACATCGAAGGCAAGCGACTTCACCTCCGCGCGCTTGCAGAACTGGATAATCGGATTGTACACTTCCCGAGGCCACGGCCAGCCCAGACCGTTTTCCTCTTTGGCCCAGTCCAGACTTTTTTGATCCAGCATAATCAGACGGATTTCGGAAGTGGCGGCGGACGGCCTTGCCAGAAGATTCACGCGCCAGTCCCAGGTTTTCGCTTCCCACCGATCCATCAGGCCCGGGATAAAGAAGGTGAAAGCCATCAGGGCGCCGGCAAAGCCCGCCAGCAGTCCCTGCCGGAGCTTTGATTTTCCGCCCTGGAATATTTTTTCAAGATCCATTGCTCCCGAACCTCAACAAAACAAAAAGGTGACGCCCTTTCAGCAAAAACTTCCACCCCCTGCCCCACTAAGAAACTGTGCCGGGAGACTGTGTCGATATGTCATTGCGAAGCAACGAAGTGACTGAAGCAATCTCGTAAGTTGATGATACATGAGATTACCACGCCGTCTGAGAGACGGCTCGTAATGACAAAAGCCAATTCCGACATAGTCGCCGGCGGGGGATATGATCCTGTGGCGCAATCTCATTATCGCGTCGGCGACACAGATCGCATGCTCCGCATTTCCTGTCCGGACAAACCCTACAAAAGATGACCGACGGCTTTCGTAAATCTTTCCTTGCGGACGGCAGGCGGTTCGGACCCGGCAAGCGATGGTTCGCTTTCTTTCAGCTCGGCGATCCGGTTCCGGGGCGACGGATGCGTTTTAGCAAAATCTCCGCCGCCGGGCTTCATCTGCCTGGACATGACTTCCAGCATATCGACGAGCGCGCCTGGGTTATACCCCACCCGTTTCAGAATGGAGACCGCCGCCTTATCGGCCTGATATTCATAAGACCGGGAATAGCCGTTATTGATCATCGTGTTGGTGATGTCCGAAATCACGCCGCCGAAAGCCTGCGTCAGCTCAGCGACATCCCGGCCGCCCAGGGACTTCGCGCCCTCCTGCGCCAATACCGTAAGCGCCTCCGTCATGCGCGCTTTTTCTATCGCTTTCATGCCGTGCCTCAGCTGAACGTGGCCGATCTCGTGCGCCAGTACGGCGGCCAGCGCGTCTTCCGTCCGGCAGCAGCGAAGCAGCCCCCGGGTAATGAAAATATGCCCGCCGGGTGTGGCAAAGGCGTTGATGTCGTCGGAATCCAGAACCAGAAAATGATATCCGGCAAACAGCTCCGGCATATCCGATGCCTGAGCCAGGGTCTGTCCCAGGGTGTTGAGGTAAGCATTGGCCGCTGTATCGGTAAGCGGCCCGTATTTGCCGAGAACCACCGCGCCGACGGTTCGTCCGATATAGTACTCCTGATGGGGCGTAAAATCTTCCAGGCTTTTCGCGACGGCCGCCGTGCTCTTGCGAATGGATTCGCCCTGCTGCCGGCTGATCGTGCCGGTCGATTCACCCACTGTCGTCGCTACCGTTGCAGCCGTTTCCACGGCTGCGCAGCCGGCCAGCGCAGTCAACGCGAATCCGACGACGCTTATCTGCCAGAATCCTGTCTTCAT
>CAZDYR010000204.1:3312-5169 GCA_964509625.1 uncultured Smithella sp.
TCTTCATGGCCGGCCTCCTTCCCCGCCCGGAACCAGACGGCCGTCGGATACAAAATCCTGCATTTCTTCCGGTGAAACCTTTATGGCTTCCATTCTGTCGATCCAGGCATAGTCCAGATTTTTATGGTTCCTGCGGTACTGGGATTCCACCTCTTCACTGAATCCCTTGCCGGCCAAGGCTATCTCATCGCGGCTGACGGAACTCCCCACATTGCCTTGCCCCGCTCTCAGCGATATTTTTTTGCCGGTGAGCGCCGTGACGTGCAGCCAACCCGCGGCTTTTCCGCCGGCCAGTGATACCTTTTTCCAGTCCCCCCGGGTTTCCAGGACCGCCACCTGACTTCCATAAGTTGTTTTGGCCACAATTTTACCCAGATGCGAAGGAGTGGCACGAAGCTGGGCTTCCTTCACCTGGACGCTCATCGTTTTCTGCGCTTCCGCCGTTGAAATGAAAACGCAAAGACAAACGAACGCAAGGCAAACGATCATGAATAAAATACGATACATTTCAACCTCCTTTTTCACACGGATGGTTTCTGATCCCCGGCTGATCTAAAAGCAGTCGTTGATCTTTCTGTTACGAAGCTCCGCAAGTTTCCCTCTGTTCCAGCCGGATATTTTACTGTAATACCGGGTGAGCTGAGCGATGCCCTCCACATCGGACGATCCGCAATAGGAGCATTGATCATGGAGCCCGCGCGCGGTTTTCCCGCAGGCCGAGCACGATGTAAACTCCGGCGTGAAATCCACCTGACGGTTGCCGGACTGTTCAAAGGCGTTCTTCACAAACCGGCCGAGAACGTCCGGAGCCGGATTGGCGTCACCCAGCTGCAGATGCGTGATGACATCTCCCGCCATAAACGGATGAAATTTCCCCTCCTCGATCACTCTGTGTAACGGTGTGATTTCCGCGGCGACATTGAGATGGGTGGAGTTGGTGTAGTAGATGGATCCTTCGGCGATATCCCCCTGGACAAACCGTCCGGCGGCGGGAGAGTGATATTTCAAATCCAGCCTCGCGAAACGATACGCCGTGGTTTCCGCGGGAGACTGCTCGAGAACCAATTTCATCCCGAGCTCCGCACTCAACCGTCCGGCCTCCTTCTCTAGAAAGCCGACAACCTTCAAGCCGAAAGCCATCGCCGCGGGGGACACGGCAAGTTCGCCGCCCTGGAAAATCCGGACCAGTTCGTTGAGCCCGACAAGGCCGATTATGTAATACGCGCGGTTCATCCGCAAAAACGGATGCCCGTCGGCGTTCATGGCCAGAACGGCCAGCGGTCCCTGCTCCGCGTAAGACAAAAGCTTTTCCAGAAAATCTTTTTTCTGAATATGCGCTTTGGCCGCCTTGTTCATCAAATCGCGCAATCCGGCGAAAAGCTTTTCCTCGTCGCCTCCGGCCTTATACCCCAGACGGGGCAGATTCAGCGTCACGCTCTGCACGGCCGCATGCCGCATGAGCCATGGTTTATGCTGTTCTCCCCTGGAGATCGCGTCGTCCAGAAAAACCAAGTTGAAACAGCCCGCCGTCAGGGCGATGTGGCCGCGATCAAACAGAAAGCAGGTGTTTCCCTGGCAGGCGGCCACTTCACAGGCCTGATCCAGCAAGTCCAGAGCCCCGGGTTCACGCCAGAAGCCTTCATGGATGTGCAGGAGCGGCCGGGGCAGAATGAATGGTTTGCCGGTCGCGTCTCCCTTTCTAAAAACCTCGAAGATGGCGCGGGTAAAGCGCTGCGCGTCGCCGGTATAGTCGCCGTAATTTTTGCCGGTCGGCTTTCCTTCCGGTCCGATGGCGGGAAGATTTGCCCACTCCCCGGGCATGTCATAATACAGATGAATATCCGTGTAGAGCGCCTG
>CAZDYR010000205.1:0-5152 GCA_964509625.1 uncultured Smithella sp.
TTTCCAGGTTCAAGCTGATCTTGTTTTTCCGGCGGATGCCCGCCGTGTCAATCAGCAGATACTGCCTGCCGTGCACCTTGATGGTTGTGTCGACGGCGTCGCGCGTGGTGCCGGGGGTAGGGTTGGCGATACTTCTTTCCTTTCCTGAAATCAGATTGATGAGAGATGATTTGCCGACGTTGGGCTTGCCGACGATGGCCACGGCAACCGGTTCGTCCTCCTTGTCTTGGCTCTCTGTTGCCCGGGGAAAATCCCTGGTCAGCACGGCCAGCAGTTCGTCCACGCCCAACCCGTGTTGAGCGGAGATTGAATAAAGTTCATCGATTCCCAGCCGGTAGAATTCGGTCAGCAGTTCTTCATGGCGGGCCCCGTCCACCTTATTCGCGGCGTAAAATATGTTTTTTCCCTTGCCGCGCAGCTGCCGCGCAATTTCCATGTCTGAAGGCGTCAGACCGTCTTTGCCGTCCATCAGGAAAATAATGACGTCCGCTTCTTCAATGGCAAGGTTGGTTTGTTCGCGCATCTGAACCAGAATGCGTTCTTCCGTGGCGGGCTCAAATCCGCCCGTGTCAATGAGTGTGAAGGCTTTATCGTGCCAGACGCAATCCATGTAATTGCGGTCGCGCGTTGCCCCCGGTTCGTCGATGACGATGGCCTTCTGCTTTCCCGCGATGCGGTTAAAAAGCGTTGATTTGCCCACATTGGGCCGGCCGACGATGGCGATGATGGGTTTTGCCTGCATGGAATCCTCTATTTGATAAGTCCGAACTCTTTCAGCATTTTATCGGAGCTGGTCCAGTCTTTCCTGACGCGCACAAACAACTCCAGAAAAACCTTCGCCCCGAAAAGATTTTCCATGGCCAGTCTGGCCTGTGTCCCGATTTTTTTGAGCATGGCGCCCTTTTTACCGATGAGGATCGCTTTTTGCGATTCCTTTTCCACCGAGATGGTCGCGCTGACGCGAATCAGATTTTTTGCCTCGTCTTCCTTGAAGGCTTCAATCGTCACGGCTGTTACGTAGGGAATTTCCTGGGATGTCAGAAGCGTGATCTGCTCACGGATGAATTCTCCCGCGATAAACCTTTCCGTGGCGTCCGTTGCTATGTCGTCAGGGAACAGTTGCGGACCTTCCGGTAATGCTTCTTTCAGGCTGCCCAGCAGTTCGTCAAGGCCTTCGCCCTTTAACGCCGAAATCGGGAAAATACCGGCAAAGTCATAGAGTCTGCTCAACCGGTCGATCATCGGCAGCAGCAGAGGTTTTTCAATCCGGTCAATTTTATTGATGGCCAGAAAGACCGGCGCTTTAACTCCGGCGAGCGCCTCGATCAGAAAATGATCCTGCTCTCCCGTGTGGGTGTCGGCTTCGACCATCATGAGCAATACATCCGCGTCGCTGATGGTATCCCGGGCAGCCTGCACCATGGCCCGGTTGAGCGGTGTTTTCGGCTGATGCATGCCCGGCGTGTCCAGAAAGATCAACTGCGCGTCGGGCAGGTTCTTGATGCCCGTGATGCGGTTTCGCGTGGTCTGCGGTTTGTTGGCGACGATGGAAATTTTATCGCCGATAACCGCGTTAAAAAATGTTGACTTGCCCACATTCGGACGGCCCAGGATGGCGATGAAGCCGGATCTATACACAAACATTCTCCAATGATTTATTCCATTTCGAATTCAAGCGCTACCTTTGTTGGCGTCGTCGTCGGCTTCCTCAACGTATATATAACGCGTGACCTTCAGGTTATACGCCTCGTTGTCTCCTCCTAGCCGCCGCGGTATCATCATTGAATTGGAAATGGAATTAGATGATACCCGGAATGTCCACCGAGAAAGACTCTCCCGCTTCAGTGGCGACGGACAAACGCCCGGGACGCGCGTTCGAAAAGGTATCTATAACGATTTCGGCATCCGGGTAAAGCTTTTTTATTGACGCGATGTTTTTATTACCCCAGCCGCGGAAATAAGATAAATCATGTTTATGAACAAGAAAGCGCAAATTCCGGGTCTGCTTCGGGATATCCATGCACAATTTCAAGGTGGCTGAATAAAAAACAGCCGAATGGACCAGAGAGCCGAATGACGGATGCATGGGGCCGGCCAGCACGGCGCCCTGCCTGCTCATCTCCGGCGTCGTCTGGAGGCCGAAACGGATGATGCGAATGCCTTGCGGCACAAGGGTTTCCCAGGCCAGACGGCACAGCTCCACCGCCTCAGGAAGAAGCAACGGCCGATAGCGTCCTGCGCGGAATTCTTCAGCCAGCGGTGTGTCCTTGAAAACAAGCACCGGGTGGATGCGCGCGGTATCGGGCTTGAGACTGACCGCACAGGTCAGCGTTTCCATGAAGCGGTCCCGGGTATCTTGCGGCAGGCCGGCCATCAGATGAAGGCCGGTTGTGAATCCGTGTTCCTTGAGTCGTTTCATCGCCTGTATCGTGGTCCGGGCGTCATGCCCCCGGCAGGCAAAGCGAAGAACTTCATCATTGAAAGACTGAGCGCCGATCTCAATGGTGCGAACGCCGCGCGAACGCAAAAAGTCGAGTCGGTCATCGTCAATGTAATCCGGTCTTGTGGAAATCCGGATGGAATCCACCCGGCCGTTTTGGATATAAGCGCCGGCCCAGGATAAAAGTCGCTCCTGATAATCGGTTGCCAGGCCGGTGAAGTTGCCTCCGTAAAAAGCGATTTCCACACGCCTGAGCTTGTCTTTGTTCCAGCGCAGATAAGAGGCGACTTCGGCGTCGAAGAAGCTTTTGATGACTTCCGGGGCAAAATTCCCCGCGGCGATCTTCTCATTGCAGAAGATGCATCGCTCGGGACAGCCGCTGTTCATGATGAAGATCGGAATAATCAGGGGGCTTTCCATCTGACGGCTTTCAAACTTCGTTTCCACGGTGCAGACATTCCCAGGCCTTGCGCGCGGCCTGTTTTTGCGCGTCTTTCTTGCTTTTCCCCATGCCGGTTTGACGGACGTCGTCGCCGATGGCTACTTCAACTTCAAAGGTTTTATCGTGGTCGGGTCCGCTTTCGGACAGCAGAGTATAAAGCGGCGCTGATTTGTATTTTTTCTGACAAAATTCCTGCAGGACGGTTTTGTAATCAAAACATTCCGTACTCAAATCCTCATCGTTGATCAGGGGCATCATTAACTTTCTGATGAGCGTCCTGCTCTTGCTGAAACTCGAATCGAGATAAACCGCCGCAATGACCGCTTCAAAGGCATTGGCCAGAAGGGATTCCTTGGTTCGTCCCCCGGAATGTTCTTCTCCCCGGCCCAAAAGCAGGCAATCTCCCAGGCCAAGGTTTAAAGCCAGATCCGCCAGCGGTTTTTCATTGACCAGCCCGGATCGGATTTTGGAAAGGGTGCCTTCATCAAAATCATGGTATTTTTTCATGAGGAGATCACTCACGCAAAGACCCAAAACCGCGTCACCCAGAAATTCCATTCTTTCATTGTCGGTGGTGCCGGACTGCGGATTTTCGTTGATGTAGGAACGGTGCGTCAGCGCGGTCGAAAGTAAATCCGGATTACGGAAAACATAGTGAAGCTTTTCCTGAAGGTCCGTTAATTGTTTCGATCTGTTTTTATCCATGAACCACCCTGCCTGTGAGTTTGCCGTCCCGATAATGCTCGGCGCTGACTCTGACGATGGTATTTACTAAAGAAGGGGGCTGCTTGTCCAGTATTACCGGAAGATAATTGTGCGAAAAACCTTTGTGCAAACCGGTCTTTTTGTCGCGGGTCTGTTCAACCAGCACCGGCAGCACTTTCCCCAGGAACTTTCGGGAAAAAGTTTCTCTTTTCTTTGCGCCGAGTTCCCGGAGAATCGCCGCCCGTTCTTTTTTGATTTTCTCCGGAACTTTGGGCTCGATGTTCAGAGCATCCGTCCCCGGTCTTTCGGAATAGGGGAACACATGCAGGTAGGCCGCGGGCAACTCTTCAAGCAATTTCAAAGTATGGCCGAATTCCTTTTCGCCTTCGCCGGGAAAACCAACCATCACATCCATTCCGATGGCGATATCATCCACGGTTTGCGCTGTTTTTTCAATGAGCGAGCGGTAGAAGATCCTGTCATAGCGGCGTTTCATCATATTCAGAATGGTATCATCGCCGCTTTGCATGGGGATATGCAGGTGAGGACAAAGGTTTTCGTGCCGGCTGAAGAGATCAAGCAGTTCATCGGATATTTCGTTGGGTTCGATGGAGCTGAGCCGGAATCTTGCTTCCGGATTTTGTGACAGCAGCACCTCAAGCGTCTGCGCCAGATCGGTTCGAGGTTGCAGATCATTTCCGTAATATCCCAGGTGAATCCCCGTGAGAACGATTTCTCTGAATCCCTGCCGGATAAATTCCCTTGTGCCGCTCGCGACATCGGGTACGGGCAGGCTGCGGCTTTTGCCGCGGGCGAAAGGTACGATGCAATAACTGCAAAACGCGTCGCAGCCATCCTGAATTTTAAAGAATGCGCGGGTGCGTCCCGCGATGCCTGATGCCGGAGCAGCCTGGAAACTCTTTTGCAGGAAAATGTCACCGGCAAGGATATGCGGCAAATCACCGGACGGTTGGCTCAGCAGTTCTGTGATCCTGTGTTTCTGATCGTTGCCCACAACAACGGCAACCCCGTCAATGTCGGCCAGTGCCTGTGCCTGCGTCTGCGCGTAGCAGCCGGTCACGATCACGCGGGCGCGGGGGTTTGACCGCAAGGCTCTGCGGATGAGCTGGCGGGCCTGGAAATCGGCAAAGGCGGTCACCGTGCAGGTATTGATCACATAGGCGTCGGCGAATGCGTTGAAAGGCGCCGGCGTGAAATCAGCGGATTGCAGATCCCGGGCAAGAGCCGCCGTGTCGCATTGATTGACTTTACAGCCCAGCGTTGCAAGGCCGACCTTGATTTTTTTCTCACCGGCACGCAATGCTTTGGTGTTTCCTCCCTCATCGTTTGTCATACGCATTGTTTATGAAGCAAATGATCCCTTGTCAAGACAAACAAAAAATAGATTTTATTTTAAAAATAAGTTAAATTGTCCAAAAGAAATAACATCGGGGGGGATTGAAATATGGACTTGGTTTCTTCTTATTTTTCGGCAAATCCGGCAGCCTTCACTTTGCTGACGATATTTATTGTTGTCATGATCCTGTTTTTTATTTTGAAAAAAT
>CAZDYR010000206.1:0-5151 GCA_964509625.1 uncultured Smithella sp.
CCAGTAGGTTATCTTTTTATCATTGATGGACGATATCCTGTCACCCGCCAGAATTCCGGATTCTCTAGCCGCTGAATCAGGAAGGGTCAACCCGACAACGGGCGCCAGATTAGGCACGCCGTTCATAAACACGATAAAAAAGATCACAACCGCCAGCAGGAAGTTAGAAATCGGCCCGGCCAGCACAATCAGCAGGCGTTTCCATGCCGGCTGTCTGGAAAAAGACCTCTTTTCATCCTCCTGAGACAGCTCTTCCGTACCGGATTCACCGAGAAGTTTGACATACCCGCCAAGAGGAATCCAGGAAAGAACATATTCTGTTTCACCGATTTTTTTACCAAATATTTTTGGCCCGAAACCGAGGGAAAATTTCTGCACCCCCACCCCGCTTGCCCGGGCAACCATAAAATGCCCCAGTTCATGAACAAAAATGAGGATCCCCAGTAAAATTATAAAAGATATTAAGGTAACCAAGCTGTCATCCTTTCTTCATTTTTATGATCACTTGTTTTGCTTTTTGTCTGGCTTCCCGGTCCGCTGCCATAATATCCGCAAGTGACGGATTTTGAACAACCATATGACTACACACAACTTTTTCTATTACACTCGGTAGATCAATATACCGGATCTTCTGTTCCAGGAACGCCGAAACCGCAATTTCATTGGCAGCGTTCATGGCCGCCGGAGCGGTTCCACCCGTTTTTCCCGCCTGACAGGCAAGCCCAAGACAAGGAAATTTGTTCAGATCGGGCGCATAAAAATCCAGACGGCCGGCTTTTGCCAAATCCAGCAAAGGCAAATCATTCTTCATGCGATCCGGGCAGGTCAGCGCGTAAGCAATCGGAATTCTCATGTCGGCGATGCCCAACTGCGCCATAACAGATCCGTCATTCAGCTCAATGAGCGAATGCACCACGCTCTGCGGGTGAATTAAAACATCAATATGCGAAATGTCCAGATCAAAGAGCCATTTTGCTTCAATGACTTCCAGGCCCTTATTCATCAGAGATGCGGAATCAATGGTAATTTTTTTGCCCATATTCCAGCGCGGATGCCTCAGGGCCTGTGCAAGGGTAACGTTTTTCAACTCCTTTGCCGACAGGTGGTAAAATGGTCCGCCGGACGCGGTCAGAATAATTCGACGAAGCAGACTTTTTTTTTGACCGGTCAGGCACTGGAAGATCGCGCTGTGTTCACTGTCAACCGGCAGTATTTTAACCTTTTTCTTCTTAGCTTTCTGCATGACGATCGAACCCGCCGCCACAAGGGTTTCCTTATTGGCCAGGGCGATGTCTTTTCCCGCGTTGATTGCGGCCAGCGTCGGCTTCAAACCGGCCGCTCCGGAAATGGCTGAAAGGACGATGTCGGACGATGGATTTGAGGCGGCCTCCTCAATACCCGACTCGTCGTAAAGAATCCTGGTTTTGGAGACTCCCGTCAGGTTTCTCAGATTCTGAGCGTCATGTTTCGTGCGGACAGCGACAACCGACGGCTTGAACCGGATCATCTGGCCGGCCAACTCTTTCATATTGCCGCCCGCGGTCAGGGCGGTTACTTTAAATTTTCCCGGGTTTTTTGCTATAATATCAAGTGCGCTGACGCCAATCGAACCCGTAGATCCTAAAATAGTAACCTTTTTCATCAGCCCATCACGAACATGCGGTAATAGTAGACTAAAGGCGCCACGAAAACCAGACTGTCCAGCCGATCCAACAGTCCTCCATGTCCCGGCAACAGGGAACTGGCATCCTTGCGGCCGTAATTTCTCTTGATGGCGGATTCGCAAAGATCACCCAGCTGGCCGATAATGCTTCCGATAAAGCCCAGAATCAAGAAATGAAAAATAGGGACGGACGGCATGAACAAATATCCAAATATGCAAGCCGCCCCCGTTGCCCCCAGGATGAGGCCGACCGTACCTTCGACAGTCTTACCGGGGCTCACCAGAGGGATCAGCTTTCGTTTTCCAAATGTTTTACCAACGTAGAGAGCAACCGTGTCCCCGATGATCGCGATCACCAATACTAAAATGATCCAGTAAACACCGCTCTCGAGCTTCCGGAGCAAGATGAAATGTGAAGTTAAAAGCGGAATATACACCATGCCGAAAATGACTTTTGCTACAGACAGTACGTCAAAAGTTTGTTCGTTGACCCTCCAGAGAAATACGATAAAAACAGTTACAACCATGAAAACCAGAACGGCCAGCAGCATCTGATAATCGCCCAGGAATAAAGCCAGGGGAATGAATATCGCGAAAATGATGCTTTCGATTTTTTCCTTCAGAAATCCCGCCCCGAAGACAATGCTGTTGTATTCCCAGACACCGCCAATAATAACCAATACAATCACAGCGGTCAGAAGCTCCAGGGAACCTAAAATGATAACGCACAGAAGTACCGCTGCCAGAACAAGACCGGTAACCCATCTTTGAAGATTGGAATTTTTTTTCATCATTTCATTTTTGATCACAATATTATTTTTTCTCCACCTGTTCGCTTGTCAGGCCGAATCGCCTTTCGCGGCGCTGGTAAGTCTGAATGGCCTTTAAAAGATCATCCTTCTTAAAATCAGGCCATAAAACACTGGTAAAATAAAGTTCCGTATAAGCCAGCTGCCAGAGAAGAAAATTACTGATTCGATATTCACCGCTGGTCCGAATTAACAAGTCTGGATCGGGCATGTCTGACGTGTATAAATATCGTCCGATCGAATCCCGATCGATGTCATCGAGTTCAATCTTTCCTTTTCGATGATCTGAAACAATATTTTTTACAGCAAGAACAATTTCATCGCGGCTGCCGTAACTCAATGCCAGATTCAATACCATCTTGTGATTTTTCTCGGTAAGTTTTTTCACCTCTAAGAGTTTTTCTTTCACCGGAGCATAAAGCCGGTCAATATTGCCAATCGTTGTCAGCTTGATTTCCTGTTCTTGAAGTCTTGGCGCCTCCTTTTCGAGATAGTCTTCGAGCAGTGACATCAAGGCGTTGATTTCCTCGTCTGGTCTGCCCCAGTTTTCTGACGAAAAGGCGAACAGCGTCAGATATTGAATTCCTATTTCACGGCACGCCGTCACAGTTGTCCTGACGGCTTGTGCCCCCTTTTTATGGCCTCGAATACGTCCCAGGGCATGCTGTTTCGCCCATCGGCCATTTCCGTCCATGATAATGGCGATGTGCCGGGGCAACGTCTTTTGATCAAGCTTGGGCATGTGAATTCCATCCGTCCTCAAAAACAAATGGGGAGCTTTTGACTCCCCATTGAAATGTTCATCTTGGATCAGGTTATATCTCCATAATTTCTTTTTCTTTGCCGGAGAGAATCTTATCGGTTTTTTCGATGTATCGATCTGTCAATTTTTGCACTTCATCCTGAGCGCCATGCATTTCATCCTCGGACATTTTATTGTTCTTTTTCAGATCCTTTAATGCTTCATTGGCATCACGACGCTCGTTGCGCAATTTGACTTTACTTTCCTCAGCCATTTTTTTTACAACCTTCACAAGCTCTTTGCGTCTTTCTTCCGTCAATTGAGGAATGGACAGGCGGATCACCTTGCCGTCAGTGGAAGGCATCAAACCCAGATCAGACTTCTGAATGGCTTTTTCAATCGCACCAATAGCTGTTGCATCCCATGGCGCAATAACAATGAGGCGGCTTTCCGGAACGGAAAGAGTGGCCATTTGGGCAATCGGTGTCATCGTTCCATAATAGTCAACTTTAATGCCATCCAGCAGAGACACAGACGCACGACCCGTTCTGACCCGGCTTAATGATTTCTCGAGCGAAGATATCGTCTTTTCCATCTCATCTTTGAACTTTGAAAAAATCTGTTCTTTCATCATCATTCTCCTACGTAAGTTCCAATTTTTTTACCACAAATGACGTTCCGAATGTTTCCCTTTTTCTGCAAATTGAACACAACGATGGGTAATGAGTTATCTCGGCAAAGCGTGATTGCTGTTGAATCCATTACTTTAAGGTTTTTTGTCAACACATCGATATAACGAATCTTTTCAAACATAACCGCGGACTTGTTTTTGACCGGATCCGCATCGTAGACCCCATCAACTTTGGTGGCTTTCATAATAATGTCGGCCCGTATTTCCATCGCCCTGAGCGATGCGGCCGTGTCTGTGGAAAAGTAAGGATTACCTGTGCCGCCGGCAAAGATGACGATTCTGCCCTTTTCCAGATGCCGCATGGCTCTGCGCTGGATAAAAGGCTCCGCGATTTCTTTCATTTCAATAGAGGACTGAACACGGGTCGGCAAACCTCGCGCTTCCAGAGCGCTCTGGAGCGCGAGACTGTTGATGACGGTTGCCAGCATGCCCATATAATCTGCCGTTGTCCGGTCCATCCCCTTCGCGCCGGCTTCAATGCCCCGAAAAATATTTCCGCCCCCGATGACAATGCCGATCTGGATCTTCAAATCGGACAGAGACTTAATTTCATCGGCAATGTAATTGGCCACATCCGGATCAACACCGGTGGACTGTTTGCCTAAAAGAGCTTCACCACTGAGTTTCAGAAGAACTCTTTTATAAGCGGCCTTTTTCTTATCGCTCATTATTGTTTGATATCCTCGCCAAGCTGGAAACGGGCAAAACGACGGATAATTATGTTTTCGCCGGTTTTGGCAATCATGTTACTGATCAGAGTCCCGACGGTGATGTCCTGGTTTTTAACAAACTTCTGGTCAACCAGACAAACGTCCTCATAATATTTTTTAAGCTTGCCCTCGATGATCTTGTCCCAGATTTTCTCAGGTTTCTTTTCTTCACGCAACTGACTGCGATAGATTTCCTTTTCCCGATCAAGGGCATCAGCGGGGATCTCATCGGAACGCACATACTGGGGATTGGACGCGGCAATATGCATGGCAATATCCCTGGCCATGGTTTGGAAGTCTTCTGTCTTTGCCACAAAATCCGTTTCACAGTTTACCTCCACCATCACGCCGATCCTGCCGCCCATGTGTATATACGAAGCAACGGTTCCATCTTTTGCCGCTTTGGATGATCTTTTCGTCGCCGCTGAAAGACCTTTCTTTCTTAAAAAATCAATCGCTTTTTCAAAATCGCCATCCACCGACGCGAGCGCTTCTTTGCAATCCATCATGCCGGCACCGGTTTTCGCTCTTAATTC